>NZ_JABWRA010000021.1:0-102652 GCF_014268705.1 Pseudomonas sp. SWRI179
TGGAAACCAGGCGGCTCGATGTATCAGGTGCATCGAGTGGTCCTTTTTGAGGCTGCTGCGCAGCCTAGCGGGAGCAAGCTCCCTCGCCACGAGCCCTCATCACTCAGGAAAGGACTTACCGAACCCCGGTCGAACGCAACGCCGCCGGCGTGTAGTCGGCCGCCCTGGCCTCGAAGCCGTACTCGTAACTGTGCTTCTCTTCGTTCTTCATCCCCAGCGCGATGTAGCGGCCGGCGATGATGTCGTAGAGCGCTTCAAGGGTGTAGCCCGGGTTCTGATGGTCGTAATAGAACTGGGCATGACCTTCGGCCACCCGCCACAGTTGGCCGCGACCGTCAAAGTGATCCACCAGCGCCGCCTGCCAGCTGTCCTCGTCGATGTACATGTGGCGCTTGGCATAAATGTGCCGCTCGCTGGGCTTGACCGTCCCCACCACTTCCCAGACCCGGTGCAGCTCGTAGCGGGTCAGGTCTTGGTTGATGTGACCGGCCTTGACCACATCGTCGTACTTGAGGCTCGGCGAATCGAGTTTGTAGCTGTTGTATGGAATGTACATTTCCTTCTTGCCGATCAGCTTCCAGTCGTAGCGGTCCGGCGCCCCGGAAAACAGGTCGAAGTTGTCGGAGGTACGCAACCCGTCGGCGGCGGTACCCGGGCCGTCGTAGGCCACTTGCGGGGCGCGACGCACACGGCGCTGGCCGGCGTTGTAGATCCATGCCAGGCGCGGCTCCTTCACTTGGTCGAGGGTCTCATGCACCAGCAACACGTTACCGGCCAGGCGCGCCGGAGCGGTGACCGATTGCTTGAAATAGGTCAGCACGTTGCTGGCCTTTTCCGGGTCGGCGTCCTTGATCAGGAACGGCACGGCGATTTCTTCTTCGAAGCGGATCGGCGTGAAGCTGCCATTGGTCTGCGGCGTGACCTGGGTGATGACCCGGCGCAGGTTGCCACCGTGATAGCGGGTGACGTGGTTCCACAGCACTTCCACGCCGTTCTTGGGAATCGGGAAGGCGTAGTAGCGGTTGCCGGTAAAATTCGACAAGCCGTTACCGTCGTTGATGGACGTTACATTGAGGGCGCTGCGCTTGGCCGACTCGTAGATTTCCGGCGGCAGGCCGACACTGCGATGGGTCGGGTAGACCGGGATCTTGTAAGTCTCCGGGTAGCGCTTGAACATCGCGACCTGCCCTTCGGAGAGTTTGTCCTTGTACTTGTCCACAGTCGCGGCGGTGATAGTGAACAGTGGTTTTTCATTGGCGAACGGGTCGGCCAGAAAGCCCTTGCTGTCCACCGCCCCGGCGTTTTTCGGGATGCCGCCAGTCCAGGCCGGGATCGAGCCATCGGCATTGCCGGCTTTTTCCGCGCCCAACGGCGTAAGGCTGGTGCCCAGTTTGTTCGCTTCCTCCGGCGACACCGCCGCCATCACGTTCACGGCCAGCAGGCTCAAGGCCAGGGCACCGCATTGCAGGATCATCTTGCGCATTGGGTTTTCCTTGTCAGCCAGATCAGAAGTTCACGCCGAAGCTCAGCGCGAGGAAATCGCGGTCTTCGAGAACGTTGTAATCGCCGCCAAAAAAGTCGGTGTAGCTCAAGCTGGCGGTGTAGGTGTTGCGGTAATCGGCATCGACACCAACACTGACGGCCTTGGCGCCTTCGTTGAACAAACCATTGGGGCCATAGCCCGCCACGTCGTGGGACCAGGACAGGTTGGGCTTGAAGTTCACCCCGCCGATCACGTTGGAGTAATCGAGAATCGCCCGGGCGCGATAACCCCAGGACGTCGAAGTGACGAAACCGTCGGTGTCGCCCTGGAAGCCGTATTGGCCATAGACCGAATCCCGGCCATAACGCAGCGTGTCCTTGGACTCCAGGCCACCGACATGCACCACCGCCGCTTCGCCGACCAAGGTCAGGCGATCAGCGCCCAATACCTGATCGAAGAAATGCGTCAGGGTGCTCTGGACCTGGGTGATTTCCTTGCGGCGGTAACCGGTGTTGTCGGCGCCAGGCGAGGTGGCGATGGGCGATGCGGCGCCACCGGCAATCGGGTTGACCAGGGCCAGGGTCAGGTCGTTGGTATTGACCTGCACCGGCGCGTTGGGACGGTAGCTGACTTCCCCGGTCCAAGCGGTGCCGGTGGGCAGCGTCGTGGAGAAACTGGCGCCGTAGAGGCGGATGTCTTCCGGGTATTCAAGATAGTACCCACCGCGCCCCAGCATCACGCTCTGCGCCAGGCCCGCGCCGCTGCCGGGGGCCAGCCCGTTGGCAATCGCGACCATGCCCGGCAACGCCGCCAGCGTCGAGAGCCCCGCCGTGGTGGTGCCGACAGTAGGCGTACGGCTGTGGTAATTCATGAAGTACAGGCCGTACTCGGTGTCATCGCCAAGCCAGCGCAACGCCGTGCCCCACTGGCCGGAGTCCCGGGCGTCACGATCGCCGCCACGGGGAATGATCACCCCTTCGCTGGACACCTGGATCTCCTCGCCGAATGCCTGGGTCAAGGGCACGAACGGCGCAATCGCCGGGCTGCCTACGGTGTAGCCACTGGTGCAACCGTCAGCCACCACATCGTTGCCGAAGAACGTACCGCAGTTATCCACCACGGTCTGGTCCCACTCCAACTGGTAGAACCCTTCGATGGTGAGTTTGTCGGTCAGCCCCTGGGAGGCGAACAGCATGTTCACCGGAATCAGGCCTTCCTTGATCTCCGCACCGGGGCGACGGAACGCGGACACGTCCACCGGGTTGATGCTGTTGATGGAGTTGCCGATGAAAGTACTTTCCCCCCAACTGACCACCTGCTTGCCGGCGCGAACAGTGCCTGGCAAATCGGCGATGGAATAGTTGTGGTAGACGAAGGCATCAAGAATCTGCGCCCCCGAGGACTTGGCGCCCTCCTTGCGATTGCTGTCGCTGATGTCCTTGAACTCGCGGCCTTCATCCTTGAGCTCGAAGTCATACCAGTACTTGCCGCGCACGAACACACCGGTATCGCCATACTTGAGCTCGAGGTCGTGCAGGCCCTTGAAGATTTTGGAGAAGGTCTCGCCCTTCTTGAAATTCAGCCGTCCATCATCACCGGTGGAGGATTGGCCCGTACCACCATTGACCGTACCGACCAGGTCCTTGTCGGCATCGCGCATGCCCCAGCTCGCGCCCACGGACAGCGACGAATCGAACTGACCCTCGATCTCGCCAATGTTGAATGAAACGGCCTGCGCCTGGGCACAGCAACCCAAGGCCACCGCGACGGCCAGCGCCTGCGGCTTGAAGATGGCGCGCATTGTTATTGTTGTCATGCGTCTTCCCCGGTGAGTGACAGAGCCTTCACCCTACTGCCGGATGCCCTGGGCGATAAGCGCACCAAGGAGGTATTCACGCTGTACCTCCAAAGGATGACAGCCCTTGCACATCGGGCCTTTGAGGCGTGCATGGATGAATTGGATGATGGGTTATCAGCGCCGCGGATACCCCTGCCTCGCCGACGACTGTTACGCGCCCTGCAACGGTGCATGTCCGGATCCGGGCTGTTTCCCACCGGGCCCGATCCCTATGCTGGCCGGGCTTGCAGGGCAACGGGCCTGCAAACGCAAGTCGCCACGGCATCCCTCACGCCTGGCGCACCGTCATTCGGATGGATTGGCGCATCGGTCCATCATCCCGTGCTTATCGACGTTGGTTTGTAGCTCCTTTGCAACGTCACGCTTAGGCCGCTGTTTTTACAGCGGCCTTTTTTATGGAATTACTTCTTTTCGGATGATCTTTCCAGGCAGTTGTTTAGTTATCCCAAAATTGCTTCTATCTTCCTTATTTTTACGAACGACAATTCCTGATTATCTATAAGCCTGCTCCTACAAGAAAGCAGGAAAACCGCTACAAGCCAATAAAATATCCACTGATAGGCTGAAACCAGCCGCAGCAATCTGCTTCGGTTTCAATTCAGTGAGTTTTCTACGATGCTAATTAACTACAACACTTATCGTTCAAAAAAAGGCTATAACAGCCGCGTTCGTTTTTTAGTCTTCCATTACACCGCCGGCAACTTCGCATCGTCCATCAATGCGCTGACCGGCCCGTCGATCAGCGCCCATTACCTGATCCCCGACTTTAGCGACCCCACCTATCTGAAAGTAGGTTTCAAGATACCGCAGATTTTCAATCTGGTGGACGAAAGCCAGCGGGCCTGGCATGCGGGTGTGAGCAGTTGGGGGAACCGCAGCAACCTGAACGACAGCTCGATCGGCGTGGAGATTGTCAACCTGGCGACCGATAATCAGGGCCAGTTTACCTTCCCTCCCTATAAGGCTCAGCAAATCGAGGCGATCGAGTGCCTGGCGGCGGACATTCTCAAGCGCTACCCGGACATCAGCCCGGTCAACGTGGTGGCGCATTCGGATATCGCCGCCGGGCGAAAGAGTGATCCGGGGCCGATGTTCCCCTGGCATGCGTTGTATCTCAAGGGCATCGGTGCCTGGTTCGATGACACCACCCAAAAGACTTTCTTGCAGGCTTACCAAGCCAACGGTGTCCCCCCTCGCGAACAGTTGCTCGGCCTATTCAAGAAATATGGCTATGACACTTCGGCGGCCACGACCGGTGCAGGTTTCCAGCGCCTGGTAAGAGCATTTCAGTTGCACTTTCGCCCGGCCAAGTATGACGGTGTGATGGACGTCGAGACCGCCGCGAACCTGGCGGCCCTGGTGAAGAAGTATTTTCCCTGAACCGGTTACTGTGCTGACAGCAACCGGCGCGGGCTATAACTGTTAAATGGCGTGCCGTTGCAGATTCGCCATCATTTCCTTCAAGGCTTCCAGGTTGTCATTCGGGTGTACCGCATCCTGGAAATCGCAGATCTGCTGCCAATGGGCGGCGACGTCTTCGGGGGAAAAGCCTTTGCGTGGATCGAAGCCAGCGCCCAGGCTACGCTCCCAGCGCACCTTGCCCATCCAGCCGCCGCCCACTTCGAACAGGCCGGAGGTTTCCTGGCAAGTCTCACTGGCCAGGTAAACCACCAGCGGGCTGACGAGTTCAGGCTTGAGTTGCTCGAACACCTGCGGCGGGATCAGGCCTTCGGTCATGCGGGTGCCGCCGGTGGGGGCGATGGCATTGACCAGGATGTTGTTCTTGCGGCCTTCGATGGCCAGGGTTCGGGTCAAGCCATAGAGGCCAAGCTTGGCCATGCCGTAGTTGGATTGGCCGAAGTTGCCGTAGATGCCGGAGGTGGATGCGGTGAAGATCACCCGCCCGTAGTTTTGCTCACGCAGGTGCGGCCAAGCGGCCCGGGTCACCTTGTAGGCGCCCTCGACGTGGACGCGGTAGACCAGGTCCCAGTCGGCGTCGTCCATTTTGTGAAACGTCTTGTCCCGCAGGATCCCGGCATTGTTGACCACTACATCGACACGACCGAACGCGTCGAGCGCATTTTGGACCAGCTTGTCGCCGTCGGTTACCGAGTCATGGTTGGCCTCGGCGATGCCGCCCGCGTCACGAATTTCGGCAACCACCCGGTCCGCTGCCGAGGCATTGGCCCCTTCCCCTTGAGCCGAGCCGCCCAGGTCGTTGACCAGCACTTTCGCGCCTTGTCTGGCGAATAGCAGCGCGTGGGCGCGTCCCAGGCCACCGCCGGCTCCCGTGACGATCACGACTTTATCTTCGAAGCGCACAGACTCACTCATGGCAGAACTCCAGCAGGCGAATAGGACAATGGGCACGAGTGTCGGGCACCTGTCGACCGGTCACAATCAACACGGTTGCCAGTGAATGGTGGCCGATAAGGCGGGGGGATGATGCGGGCCCAAGCCCTGTGGGAGCGAGCCTGCTCGCGAAAGCGGTGTTTCAGTCAGGACAGATGTTGGATGTGCTGACGCCATCGCGAGCAGGCTCGCTCCCACACGGGACTTTTGTCGCCCACAAATTCTGTATTCAACCTCGATCTACTGTGGGAGCGGGCTTGCTCGCGAAAGCGGTTTTCCAGTCAGAATGGATGTTGAATGTGCTGACGCCTTCGCGAGCAAGCCCGCTCCCACACGGGACTTTTGTCGCCCACAAATTCTGTATTCAACCTCGATCTACTGTGGGAGCGGGCTTGCTCGCGATAGCGGTTTTCCAGTCAGAATGGATGTTGAATGTGCTGACGCCTTCGCGAGCAAGCCCGCTCCCACACAGGTTCGCTCCTACAATGTCAAGTCGTCAGGAACAGGCCATTTGCCTGTGCGGCACGGCGATGGCTTCGCGAAACGCCAGGTAATGCTTGAGCACCTGCACCGGGGCCTCGGTGTGCGGATAGTGGCCGATGTCGGGCAGCAACACCGTGTCCGGGTTGGGGATCAGGGCCTCGTAGCGCGCCACCATGTGCTCACCGGAAATCGGATCAACCGCGCCATCGATCACCCGCAACGGCACTTCGCCGCGTTGCATCGCCTGCACCCAGCGATCACGCTGCACACGGCGCTCGGGAATATAGGCGATGAGTTTGTGCATGATCCGCGGACCGCGATGGGCCTCCACCAGGCTCCAGAAGTCATCCAGTTCACTTTCGGTAGGGCCGGTCGAGGGCCCGAAAATCTGCCGAAAGCTGCTGGCCAGGCTTTCCCGGCAGAACATTCGCCCCAAGAGCCAGCCCAGGGGACTTAGCAGAACTTTCTGGGCCCATACCGGACGGTGGGTTTCAGGGAACAGACCGCCATTGAGAAAGACACAACTGGCGAGGTGGATGCGCGCGTCGTAGTGCCGCGCGAGCAGCTCCTGGGCCACGCTGTCGCCGTAATCGTGGGCCAGCAGATGCACCGCGCCCTTCACACTCAGGTGCGCCAGCAAGGCCTGTTGCAGATCGGCCTGCTCCAGCAGGCTATAGACGTGATCCGTCGGCTTGGCCGAGTCGCCGAAACCGAGCATGTCACATGCGATCACCCGGTAGCGTTGCGCCAAGGGTTGCCACAGGTAATGCCAATCCCAACTGGCGGTGGGGAAACCGTGGATCAACAGCAGCGGCTCGCCCTGCCCCGCCACCCAATAACGGATGGCATGGCCACGGAACATGAAGATCTGGCTGCGCTGGCGCCAGATACGCAGGGGGATCTGGGCCAGGGGCATCAGCTTCTATACCCGGTATCGTGTTGATCGAGCTTGCGCAGCAATGCCGGCCAGGCCAACGCACCACCCATGCCCTGGGCGCTTTTGGTCACGCCGGCGATCATCGCTCGGGCGCCGGCCAGAATCTGCGGCTCGATGGCGATCAATTCGGCCCCGCCGTTCTGGGCCAGGACCTGGATGTCACAGGCCCGTTGAAAGGTGAACATCATCAGGAAGGTATCGGCGATGGTGCCGCCGCATGTCAGCAAGCCATGGTTGTGCAGCATCAGGAAATTGCTGTCGCCCAGGTCGGCCTGCAGGCGCGCCTTTTCTTCGTGATTCAAGGCCACCCCTTCGTAGGCGTGATAGGCCAGGCTCGACAGCACGAACAGCGCTTGCTGGCTGATCGGCAACACTCCTTGCTTCTGGGCCGATACCGCAACGCCGGCGGCGGTGTGGGTGTGCAACACACAGGCGACATCATGGCGCACCTCATGCACCGCGCTGTGGATGGTGTAGCCGGCCGGGTTGATGTCGTAGGGGCTGTCCATCAACTTGTTGCCAGCCTGGTCGACCTTGACCAGGCTCGAAGCGGTGACTTCATGGAACATCAACCCGAAGGGGTTGATCAGGAAATCCTCGGTGCCGGGGACCTTCGCGGAGATATGGGTGAAGATCAGGTCATCCCAGCCATGCAGCGCGACAAGCCGATAACAGGCGGCCAGGTCCACCCGGGTTTGCCATTCGGCGGCACTGACCTGTTCCTTGATACTGAGTGTCGTTTGGACGGGCGCTACGCTCACGGCTCTGACCTCTGGTTTCTAGTTATAGGAGTCTCGTCATCAAAACGTCTTACGCAAGAAAATCAGTCTAGTCAGGTCTTTCAGAGGCGGTAGTTGCATTGGCAGCCAGCTTACTGGCCAAACGAGTCACCGGATTCGCTTCAGGGGCGCAACTTTTCGATCAATTCGGCAAGCCACGGCTCGGCATCGGTTTCCGGGGTGACGCTTTCGCTGGCATCCAGGCGCAGCATCGGCAACACCTCGCGCACGCCCAGTTCGGCGAACAACTCGCCCATCTGCTCGCCGCCGGCGCAGAAGGTGTCCCCATAGCTGGCGTCACCCAGGCCGATCACCGCGCCAGGCAAGCCGCGAAAGGACCCTGGCAATTGGTCGCGGATGATCGAATACAACGGCATCAAACTGTCTGGCAACTCACCCATGCCGGTCGTGGACGTCACCGCCAGCAAGGCCTCTGGCGCGAACGCCTGCACATCCGTCAACGTCGCGCGAGGGTCGTGCCAGGCGTCGAAGCCCGCGTCGCGAAGCAGTTTGGCGGCGTGCCGGGCGACTTCTTCGGCGGTGCCATACACTGAGCCGGAAAGAATGGCGACTTTCATCGATCTGATCCTGAACCTGAAAAAAGAGCCGGGATAGTAACAGCTGCACCTGCCGGGCTGCGAATGGCTCTCAACGGCATTGATGGCCAGTGGACAGCCTGTCGATTTCTTTTAAAATGTTGCATCAAGGAATGTTCAAAGGGCGCTTTCCAATGATCAACGCTCAACTGATGCAACTGGTCATCGATGCTTCGAACGACGGGATTGTCATCGCTGAAAAAGAAGGCGAAGACAACATCCTGATCTACGTGAACCCAGCCTTCGAACGATTGACCGGCTATCACCGCGACGAAATCCTCTATCAGGATTGCCGCTTCCTGCAGTCGGGTGATCGGGACCAACCTTCCCTGGAGCCCATTCGCAAGGCCTTGAGAGAGGGAGGTACCTGTCGCGAGGTGTTGCGCAACTACCGCAAGGACGGCACGCCGTTCTGGAATGAATTGTCACTGTCCACGGTGAAAAATTCGGCTGACGGGCACACCTATTTCATTGGTGTGCAAAAAAACGTCACGACTGAAGTCAAGGCTCAACAACGCGTCATCCAGCTGGAAAAGGAGCTGGCCGAAGCCCGGGAAACGATTGCACGGCTAGAAGCGACGAACGGTGCAAACAAAACCCCGAATTAATGGTCAGTCACTACAATCACCAGTGAATATGTAAATTATCATTTCGAGCCGACCATGCAGCGCGATGCCCTTCTGACGCAGGATGAACTGGATTTCATCCGGACCATGCAACACAACCCGCAGTTGAATGAGCGGGATGTCACGTCGAGCTTGCTGGTCAACGGTGGGTCGCAGATCCGTGACTTGCTGACGCGCCTGGCAGCGAATGAGCAGGTGACGCTGCAAGCCAATTTCGAAAACCAGCAAATGACCTTTCCGCTGCACCTGGTGGAAGACGAATTCCATGCGATGCACCTGCGCCTGGGTGTGCCAAGCATCTACGAGGACGGACCGAAGATCCGCCCGTGGCGCCTGGTGCTAGACGAGCCGGTGGCGCTGGAGAATATCAAGGGCCAGCCGGGACCGCTGTGGGTCCATGAAGTGTCCTGCAAGGGTGTATTGCTGGAAAACCGCAGCCGCACCAAGCCACCCAAGCAATTTGCCTTGTGGTTCAGCCCGTCAGGCTACGAGAGGATTTCATTGCGTGGTTCCTTCGAACGGGAAACCGATCGAGGTTTGTTGGCCTATCACTTGAACCAGAACGACCAGGACGAGACCGAACGCCTGCGCCAGTACATCCTGCAGCAACATCGCCTCACCCATCCCACCATGCATCTCTAGTCACTCAGGTGTCGAGGTTGCCTGCCAGAAATTGACGCAGGCGCTGGCGCATCACCGTTCCTTCGTTACCCAGGCAAGCGACTGACGAGCCCGCCAGGCTTTCCTGCGCCAGGTCGGATGCATCACCGGCCAACATCAACGGACAATCCAGGCTCATCGCCAATTTTTCCAGGCGCTTGGGCAATTCCGGGACCGGCGCATGATTGGAAACCAGCACCAATGCCAGCGGCTTGATCTTCTGGCACACCAAGGTCAGCTCGTTGAATGGCAGGCCGATCGACAGCGCCCTGACGCCCACATCCGCCTTGGACAGGAACAGCGCCGTGACCAGCAACTCCAGCTCACGGCATTGGCCGGCGATGGCACAGACCAAGACACGTGGCACTCCACTTTCGCGCTTGAGCAAAAGCCGCTGGACGATGCGCGAACGCAGGAAACCATCGAAAAACACCCACTCACTGATTTGCCCGAACTCCGGCTGGCGACACAGCATTTGTCGCCAAAGCGGCATCAGGATGTCCTGGAAGATGACCGGCACGCTGTAGGTGGAAAAAATTTGCCCATAAACGTGGTCGAGTTCCACATCGTCAAAGTTGGCGACCGCAGCCATCACCTGTTGCTGCCACTGGGCGTAATCGGCCTTGACCAGATCCGATGAAATAAGCGTGGAGACCGGTTGCACCGACTCGGTCTTCGCCAAAATCTTTCCCACTTTGCTTACGGCTACCCCGCGGTCTATCCACGCCAGGATGCCGCGCACCTTTTCGATATCACTCAAAGAGTACAGGCGATGCCCACTTTCGGTGCGAGTGGGTTGGATTAAACCGTAGCGCCGCTCCCATGCGCGCAGGGTAACGGGATTCACGCCGGTCATGCGCGCAACTTCGCGAATGGGAAACAGCTCTTCCCGCCTCAAGGCACCCGATGCCTGGAAGACAAAGCTATCTTCGGTGATCACGCTCATGTTGGCAGGCAATCCGACTGGCAATTTGGATCCCAGTTTACTCCTCCCGAGACGGTCGATGACAAGAACAAAACGCACTTTATGTGCGATTTTGTTGTTTTGTGCGCAATTTGGAATAATCCTTGCGTGTTTTATGGCGACCAGACGCTACCCACCATCCCGGGGCGTCTCCCGCGAATCTCCTACCCGGAGTACTGCGCCTGTCTTACGGAGATACATAATGTCTACCTCACCCGTCACCCTGATGGTGGCCCGCCGCGTCGCCAACGGGCGCTATGAAGATTTGATTGCCTGGTTGCGCGAAGGCGAACAACTGGCCACCGACTTTCCCGGCTACCTGGGTTCCGGCGTGCTCGCGCCACCGCCCCAGGACGATGAATTCCAGATCATCTTCCGGTTTGCCGACGAACAGACCCTGCATGCCTGGGAACACTCCGCCTCACGCACGACCTGGCTGGGACGGGGCAGTGATCTGTTCGCCCATCCATCCGAACACCGTGTGCGTGGCATCGATGGCTGGTTCGGCGCGGTCGGCCAGCGTCCGCCTCGCTGGAAACAGGCCGTGGCCATCTGGCTCGCGTTCTTTCCCGTGTCGCTGTTGTTCAACTTCCTGTTGGGGCCGCTGCTGGGCGAACTGGGACTGCTGAACCGCGTGCTGATCAGCACACTCATCCTGACACCGCTGATGGTTTACCTGTTTATCCCGATGTCGACCCATTTGCTGGCGAACTGGCTCAACGGCGCGCCGCAGCGGGCATTGCCGACCAAGCCTTTCACACAGAATCAGTGACTTCAGTGGTTTAACCGGATACCGCCTTCGCGAGCAAGCCCGCTCCCACAGTAGATTGTGTCATACACAGCATTTGTGCTCGACGGTGGTCCTCTGTGGGAGCGGGCTTGCTCGCGAAGGCGGTGTATCTGTTAACGCTGATGTCCGCTGACACCCCCTCTTCGCAAACTCATCGGCTCGCCACTGCCACAGATTCGCCTGCCGCAATCTTGCGTCGCTGTTATAGTTTTGCTCCTACCGTGAACCGAGCCGTCCCATGTCCAGCGCCACCGCTCCTATCCTGATCACTGGTGCAGCCCAGCGCGTCGGCCTGCACTGCGCCCGACGCTTGCTGGAGGACGGGCACCCGGTGATCGCGACCTATCGCACCGAACGCCCCGGCGTGCAGGCGTTGCGCGACTTGGGTGCGATCGTGCTGTTCGCCGACTTCGCCAGCGAAACGGGGATTCTTGCCTTTATCGAACAACTCAAGCAGCACACCGACCAACTGCGGGCCATCGTGCACAACGCCTCGGCCTGGATGACCGAGGCGCCTGGCAACGAAGCGACGGCCTTCAGCGCCATGTTCGGCGTGCACATGCTCGCGCCTTACCTGATCAACCTGCATGGCGCCGAACTGCTGCGGCGTTCAACGCCCGCGGATATCGTGCACATCAGCGATGACGTGACTCGCAAGGGCAGCGCCCGGCATATCGCCTATTGCGCCACCAAGGCCGGCCTGGAAAGCCTGACCCTGTCGTTCGCGGCGAAGTTCGCCCCCGCGATCAAGGTCAACGGCATCGCCCCGGCCCTGCTACTGTTCAACCCCGAAGACGACGCGGCTTACCGCGCCAAGGCCCTGGCCAAGTCCGCGCTGGGTATCGAACCTGGCAGCGAAGTGATCTACCAGAGCCTGCGTTATCTGCTGGACAACCCCTATGTCACCGGCACGACCCTGACCGTCAACGGCGGGCGGCACGTCAAATAGCCTTGTTTCGAGGATGCACCATGACGCTATCCCTGCCCCAGCACTACCGCGAGATCCTCATCGGCCTGGGGGAGAACCCCGAGCGCGAGGGTTTGCTCGATACCCCGGTGCGTGCCGCCAAGGCCATGCAGTACCTTTGCCATGGCTATGAACAAAGCGTCGAGCAAATCGTCAACGGCGCGCTGTTCGCCTCTGACAGCGATGAAATGGTGATCGTCGCCGACATCGAACTCTATTCACTCTGCGAACATCACCTGTTGCCCTTCATCGGCAAGGCCCATGTGGCTTATATTCCTACCGGCAAGGTCTTGGGGCTGTCAAAGATCGCCCGGTTGGTGGACATGTTCGCCCGCCGCCTGCAAATCCAGGAGAACCTGACCCGGCAAATCGCCGACGCGGTGCAGCAGGTCACCCAGGCCGCCGGCGTGGCGGTGGTGATCGAGGCCCAGCACATGTGCATGATGATGCGCGGTGTCGAAAAACAGAACTCGACCATGAACACCTCGGTGATGCTCGGCGCCTTTCGCGATTCCAGCACCACGCGCCAGGAGTTCCTGCAATTGATTCGACGGAGCAAGTAAATGCCACAACTTCAGCCAGCCATGGCACGTATCAAGGTCAAGGACCTGCGCCTGCGCACCTTCATCGGCATCAACGAGGATGAAATCCTCAACAAGCAGGATGTGTTGATCAACCTGACCATCCTCTACGCAGCCCAAGAAGCGGTGCGCGACAACGACATCGACCACGCGCTGAACTACCGCACTATCACCAAGGCGATCATCGCCCACGTGGAAGGCAACCGCTTCGCCCTGCTCGAACGCCTCACCCAGGAACTGCTCGATCTGGTCATGGCCAATGAGTCGGTGCTGTACGCCGAAGTCGAAGTGGACAAGCCGCACGCCTTGCGCTTCGCCGAGTCCGTATCGATTACGCTCGCGGCAAGTCGGGCTACTTCGTAGCAGCTGCAAGCCTCAAGCTGTAAGCTTCAAGCCTGACCACCGCAAATCCACTCTTGCAGCTTGAAGCTTGCCCCTTGAAGCTGCCTCGCAGAGACCCCCATGAACGACCAACAACGCCTCGAACTCGAAGCCGCCGCTTTCCGTCGGCTGGTTGCCCACCTGGACAGCCGCAAGGATGTGCAGAACATCGACCTGATGAACCTCGCCGGCTTCTGCCGCAACTGCCTGTCCAAGTGGTACAAGGCCGCCGCCGATGAACGCCAGGTCGAGGTCAGCCTCGACGACGCCCGCGAAGTGGTCTACGGCATGCCGTACGCCGAGTGGAAAGCCCAATACCAGAAAGAAGCCAGCGCCGAACAACAGGCGGCGTTCGCCAAAGGAAAACCCGATGCTTGATCTTGCGACCCTGCGTGCCCACCTCAAGAGCGGCGAACATGCCTTCGCCGACACCCTGGCCTTTATCGCCGCCGGCTACGACTACCAGCCCCAGGCTTTCAACAACGGCGGCGTGCAAAACGCCGCCGGGCAGAACGAAGGCTCGTGCAAGACCCTGGGCCTGGCGCTGCTCGAAGGCTTGAGCGATGAAGAAGCACTGCTGGCGTTTGGCGAACATTACCGTTCGGTGCTGTCCACGCCCGAAGGCAGCGATCACGGCAATATCCGCGCGTTGATGGTCCATGGCCTGGCGGGTGTGCAATTCGAGGCACCACCGCTGCAGCGGCGCTGATCCACAATCGACCTCTATGTCGAAACCCGCTTTTGTGGCGAGGGAGCTTGCTCCCGCTTGACCGGGCTGGCGCTCCAGTGCGCAGCACTCACAAAAGTAGCTGCGCCGCGATCCAAGGCCAGCGCTTCGCACTGGAGCGGGAGCAAGCTCCCTCGCCACAAAAGCTTCGTCGCCACGCAAACAGTGCTCGCAAGATCGCATCTGCTCACATCCCAACTTTTAAGATTGACCCGGCAACTTTATTTCGTTTGCCGGGCCCCTCTGCTCGCGGCTTAGATAACGGAAATTTCTCCTTCGTCCGGGCCGTCCTCCATGAGCAGCGAAACCATCAGCCAATCGATCTCTATCGTGCATCCCGTCAGCCTCAGCCACGGCAAGAATGCCGAGGTCTGGGACACCGACGGCAGACGCTACATCGATTTCGTCGGCGGCATCGGTGTGTTGAACCTGGGCCATTGCCATCCGCGCATCGTCGAGGCGATCCGCGAACAGGCCACCCGACTGACTCACTACGCCTTCAACGCCGCGCCTCACGCGCCCTACATTGAGTTGATGGAACGTCTGGCGGCGTTCATTCCGCTGGGCTATCCCGTCAGCGGCATGCTCACCAACAGCGGCGCCGAAGCGGCGGAGAATGCCTTGAAGATCGTGCGCGGCGCCACGGGCCGCACCGCCGTGATCGCGTTTGACGGCGCCTTTCACGGCCGCACCCTGGCGACCCTCAACCTCAACGGCAAGGTCGCGCCCTACAAACAGAAAGTTGGCGTACTGCCCGGGCCGGTGTATCACCTGCCGTACCCCAGCCAGGACAACGGCATTACCTGCGATGAGGCTTTGAAGGCCATGGAGCGGCTGTTCAGCGTCGAGATCGACGTGAATGACGTGGCCTGTTTCATTGTCGAGCCGGTGCAGGGCGAAGCCGGCTTCCTGGCGATGGACGTGCCCTTCGCCCAGCTCCTGCGGCGGTTCTGCGACGACAAGGGCATTGTTCTGATCGTCGATGAGATCCAGTCCGGCTTCGGCCGCACCGGCCAGCGCTTTGCCTTCCCCCGGTTGGGCATCGAGCCAGACCTGGTGCTGCTGGGCAAAAGCATTGCCGGTGGCGTGCCCCTGGGAGCAGTGGTGGGATGCAAGGCGCTGCTGGACAACCTGCCCAAGGGTGGCTTGGGCGGCACCTACTCGGGCAACCCCATTGCCTGCGCCGCCGCACTGGCGACCCTGGACGAAATGACCGACGCCAACCTGAACGCCTGGGGTGCACAACAGGAAGAGGCGATCGTCAGCCGCTACGAATCCTGGCGCCGTCGCGGGCTGACGCCCTATCTCGGCCGCCTGACCGGCGTCGGCGCAATGCGCGGCATCGAACTGAGCCACGCCGATGGCACTCCAGCCTCGGCGCAACTGACGCAACTGCTGGCCCTGGCGCGGGAAGCGGGCCTGCTGCTGATGCCCAGCGGCAAATCGCGGCACATCATCCGGCTGCTGGCGCCGTTGACGACCGAACCGGCGGTGCTGGAAGAGGGTTTGGATATTTTGGAGGCGTGCCTGGCGCAGTTGGCCTGACAATCAAAACGTTGAGATTTGAAGCGATGGCTAATTAAGAAATTTCGCCGCGAGTAGGCGAATTTATAATTTTTCAGTAATTGCCGTAACCTTCGAAACTTATTTCATAGATCGCAAATGGTCGCATGTATGCAGGCTCTTTGTGTCTCTTATGAAGGCCCACCGAGGCATTTAAAATTTGAGCCCTGTAGGAAAAATCTGATACCTTAATAGCCTTTCGTACAGCTGATTCGGAGGTCCTGTTGACTGGCTCACTTGATAGTTTTGTTGTTCCAGACAAGCATCGCTACAAGACCGCAATGTCTTACGTGGTAGACGTGCTGCGACAGGGCATCTTAACGGGTGCTATCGCCGAAGGTACCCCGTTACGGCAGGACGATCTGGCAGCTAAATTTGGCCTCAGCCGGATGCCGATACGAGATGCAATTCGACAGTTGGAAGCTGAAGGACTAGTCGTCTATGAGCCCCACAAGGGGGCTACCGTTGCAACGATGACCATTGATGACATCATCGAAATTTACGACATGCGCATTATGGCCGAATGCACCGCGCTGAAGCTCGCATTTGGGAGTATTAAAGAAGAGCGAATTGCCGAGCTTAACAGTATTATCCAAGACATGGAGTCGGCTGATCTTGATCAGCTCAAGGCTTTGAACCAACAATTTTTTGCTGTGCTATTTCAGCCAGTTCAACGTCCAAGGCTCCAATCCTTAATAAAATCCCTCCAAGATTCGGTTGAGCGTTATTTACAATTTATCTTAATAGACCCTGATCATCAGACACAGTCTGTACGGGAATATAAAATGCTCACTGAAGCCTGCGCGGCAGGTGATCAGATCGGGGCTGTAAAAAGTCTAAAGAGCCATATTTCCAACTCCCAAAAGACAGTCGTATCTTTTTTAAAGTCACGTCAAAAACCCTGACCATAATGAAAAACAGAGCGGGCGGGCCCTACTGCGCCGTCCAAGATCTTCTCTATTAAACCAGTTAGGGAATAGCCGGAGTGGCCAAACATCTGCGGATACATACTTACATCCGTAAATCCAGGAAGACTATTAGCTTCATTGAGAATTATCTCCTCATCTTCGGTTAAAAAAAAGTCGATTCTTGCGAAAGAGCTGAGACCGAGACACTTGAAAGCACGTTTCGAGAGCGCCTGGATACTCATTTTAGTTTTCTCACTTAACACAGCGGGTATACACAATCGCGCCCCATTTTTATCTGCATATTTGGCGACGTAATCATAATAGATGTGTGGACCGAGGGGAATTATTTCGCCTGGTTCCGAAGCAATCAACTTGCCATCAACTTGAAGAATACCGCATTCGATCTCTCGACCGCGTATCTCAGTTTCCAAAAGAACTTTATCATCAAGACTTGCCGCTTCTGCGAAGGCAAGTTCATATTCATCTGCATTGATAATACGTTGGACTCCGATGGACGACCCCTGCGATGCAGGCTTGACATATATGCTACCGCCTAATTTGGCAACAACCTCATCCCATGGCGGCATCCGCTGCACACATGCAATGTAAGGAGTAATGGCGATACCCTCGGCTCTCAATAACCGCTTGGTAATATCTTTGTCCATCGCGATAGCAGATCCCAACGTAGACGATCCAACACACCGCAAATTCGACATAGCAGCCAAGCCCTGTATCGTCCCATCCTCACCCCACGGGCCGTGCAAGGCGGGAAATAACAAATCGAGCTTGACCTCGCACACCTCACCCGAGCGCGTGTCCTCGTAAAATATTATGGGATACCCAAGCCTAATTGAAACGACAGGTGCCGAACCGTCCACAGCCCTCGGAAAAGAATCAGAGACGTTGTGATAACGCCAGATTCCCGACCTGTCTATGCCGATGCAATGCACCTCGCAACCAAGCTCCAATAACGCTCCATAGATCCTCTTCGCGGATAACAACGATACGTCATGCTCAGGGCTTCTGCCCCCAAACACCAGTCCTAGAGCCATTGCAGCCATAACAGATCCTCCGTGGTTTATTGGCCATTGTATCCAATATCCATTTCATGACAACATCCCCTGATTGGTTCCGAGGCTATGAGGGCCTTGGAAGGCTTTGGGGAACGCAATGGAACAGCGACCTGTAAAAGAAGACCTACAATTCAGCCGACGGCCTCCGCCGTCTTCCACAGTCCTTGATCCACAGCCCCGGATTCGAGCGCTTGCAGTTTCCGCTCCTGATTGGATCAGCGGGACCAAATCCGAACATGCGCTCAATAGCACCGATCCCGCCAGCCTATTCAATGCTTGCCGCTACGCCGCAAATTTGGCACAGAAAAAAACTGGATCTTGGGCGGACAGTAACTGGGCGGTTTCGCGGAAAGAAATTAGAAAGTATTTCCTTCTCATGTACTCTCTCGATGACATGGACCGATTCGAGACGCTTATCTTATCAACACGGCCCAATCTTCTGTTGCTCGGAACTATGACCCTCTGTATGCCAGGAGCGATCGAGTGCGCCAAATTAGCCAAGAGACTATTAGGAGACGATATATTAATTATACTTGGCGGCCGACATATCACAGAAACAATATACTTAGAGAACGAACGCACACGTGTTCCTTCGGCGGTTCGTCATCACAGCGCCTCCCCTGGAAGACTAATGAGAGAGGGTCGGATCCCTCCCATCTTCGACATAATTATCGTTTAGCGCCGGTAAGCACGTTAGCGCCTATTAGTTATATAGAAATAGTTTCGGCAACTGGATTCGGCATCATATTTTTTGCACACATTCCAGATCCTCTGCAAATTCTTGGAATGGTCATTATAGCCGCCTCAGGACTTATACTTTTATGGACCGACTGACCGGCGTCGGCGCAATGCGCGGCATCGAACTGGCCCACGCCGACGGCACTCCGGCCTCGGCGCAACTGACGCAACTGCTGGCCCTGGCGCGGGAAGCGGGCCTGCTGCTGATGCCCAGCGGCAAATCGCGGCACATCATCCGGCTGCTGGCGCCGTTGACGACCGAACCGGCGGTGCTGGAAGAGGGTTTGGATATTTTGGAGGCGTGCCTGGCGCAGTTGGCCTGCCAATCGATCTTCTGACCAAACAGAGGACTTGTGGGAGCGGGCTTGCTCGCGAAAGCGGTGTGTCAGTTAGCATCGATGTCGACTGGAACACCGCCTTCGCGAGCAAGCCCGCTCCCACAGGGTCCACCGGCAGATATCCAGGCACAAAAAAACCGGCCGAAGCCGGTTTTTTTGTACCCGATGAATCAGAACGAAGCGTTCTGCAGGCCATCCAGATAACGCTCGGTGTCCAGGGCTGCCATGCAACCGGCACCGGCCGAGGTGATCGCCTGGCGGTAGACGTGGTCGGCCACGTCGCCGGCCGCGAAGATGCCTTCGACACTGGTGGCGGTGGCGTTGCCGTCGCGGCCGCCCTTGACTACCAGGTAGCCGTCCTTGAGTTCCAGTTGGCCTTCGAACAACGAGGTGTTCGGGGTGTGGCCGATGGCGATGAAAACGCCGTCCACTGTGATCTCGTCAAAGCTGCCGTCATTGTTCTTCAGGCGGGCACCGGTCACGCCCATGTTGTCGCCCAGCACTTCGTCCAGGGTCGCGTTGAGCTTGAGGATGATCTTGCCTTCGGCGACGCGGGCGTTGAGCTTGTCGATCAGGATCTTCTCGGCGCGGAAGGTTTCGCGACGGTGGATCAAGGTGACCGTGCTGGCGATGTTGGCCAGGTACAGGGCTTCCTCGACGGCGGTATTGCCGCCACCGACCACAGCCACTGGCTTGTTGCGGTAGAAGAAGCCGTCGCAGGTGGCGCAGGCCGAAACACCTTTGCCCATGAACGTTTCTTCCGACGGCAGGCCCAGGTAACGAGCGCTGGCGCCGGTGGCGATGATCAGGGCATCACATGTGTAGGTCGCGCTGTCGCCGGTCAAGGTGTACGGCTTGGCGGCGAAATCCACGGCATTGATGTGATCGAAGACGATCTCGGTCTCGAAGCGCTCGGCGTGTTCCTTCATGCGCTCCATCAGGGCCGGGCCGGTCAGGCCGTGGACGTCGCCCGGCCAGTTGTCGACTTCGGTGGTGGTGGTCAATTGACCGCCAGCCTGCATGCCGGTGATCAGCAGCGGCTTGAGGTTGGCACGGGCGGCATAGACCGCAGCGCTGTAACCGGCAGGGCCGGAACCAAGGATAATCACTCGCGAATGACGCACTTCAGACATGACCTGCTCCTGTTGACCGGACCTTGCGGGCCGGAACGCCGGGTGAGCGGCGCGAATAAAAAAGGACCGTTGACGCACTTGGGGAAGGCTTCGGTTCGACAGTCCTGGAAAAGAATGGGTGCAGCGTATCGAGGGAGCGAAGATTAAGGAAATACGGTTTAACAATCCAGCTCATAGGTGAGCTCTATCCCCGGCGGTCCTTTTAATAGGCGCCTTCGCCTCAAGAAACGTTGTTACACGCCATGTCGCCGCTTTCCCGGGCGGGGCAAAGCCGGTAAGGTCGGCGCGTTCATCTTCGCTCGGAGCCACCTATGCCCGCCCCCGTCCTGTCCGGCCCGCAATATCTGCGAGAAGGCCTCAAGCTGGTCTTGAGCCCGGGCCTGCGCCTGTTCGTCCTCTTGCCCCTGGCGATCAACCTGGTGCTGTTCGTCGGATTGATCTACCTGGCCGGCCATCAGTTCAGCCTGTGGGTCGATACGCTGATGCCGTCGCTGCCGGAATGGTTGAGTTTCCTCAGCTATGTACTCTGGCCATTGTTCGTAGTGCTCGTCGTGCTGATGGTGTTCTTCACCTTCACCATGCTCGCCAACATCATCGCGGCGCCGTTCAACGGTTTTCTCGCGGAAAAGGTCGAGGTGGTCATCCGTGGCACCGACGATTTCCCGGCCTTTAGCTGGGCCGAGTTGATCGCCATGATCCCCCGGACCCTCAGCCGGGAAGCCCGCAAGCTGGGTTATTTCCTGCCCCGCGCCCTGGGGCTGTTCGTGCTGTCGTTCATCCCCGTGGTCAATCTGGTGGCGGCGCCACTGTGGCTGCTGTTCGGCGTGTGGATGATGGCGATCCAGTACATCGACTACCCGGCAGACAACCATAAGTTGGGCTGGAACGAAATGCTCGCCTGGCTGCGGGAAAAACGCTGGCAGAGCCTGGGCTTTGGCGGCAGCGTCTATCTGGTGCTGCTGATCCCGGTGGTGAACATCCTGATGATGCCGGCGGCGGTGGCCGGGGCGACGTTGTTCTGGGTGCGCGAGCAAGGCGCCGAGACCGCGTTGGCCCGGCAAGGCTGAGCCGGTCACAAATCCATCATCCAGGCGTCACAATGGCGAAATGGCTCCGGTCGACACTGGGGTCATGACCACACCCCTGCACATTACCCTGATCACCGAAACCTTCCCGCCGGAAATCAACGGCGTGGCCAATACCTTGGGCCGCCTGTACGACGGCTTGCGCGCCCGCGGGCATCAGGTCGAGCTGATACGACCTCGCCAGGCCGACGACCCGCGCCAGGCCAGTGACGACCAACTGCTGCTGTGCCGGGGCTGGCCGCTGCCGGGTTATCCAGGTTTGCAATGGGGCCAGGTGTCGATGCACAAACTGCTCCGGCGCTGGAAACGCCATCGTCCGGACGTGCTGTACATCGCCACGGAAGGGCCGCTGGGTTTGTCGGCGCTGCGGGCGGCGCGTCGCCTGGGCATCTCGGTGGTCAGTGGTTTCCACACCAATTTCCAGCAATACACCCAACAGTACGGCCTCGGGCTGTTGAGTCGCGGGCTCACCCATTACCTGCGCTGGTTTCACAACCGCTCCAGCCTGACCCTGGTGCCCAGTCTCAGCCAACGCCTGGAATTGGAGCGACGCCATTTCGAGCGGGTGGCGTTGTTGTCCCGCGGCGTCGACAGCCAACTGTTCCATCCAATCAAGCGCTCGGCGAGCCTGCGCGAAGCGTGGGGCCTGGGCGATGACGACATCGCCGTGATCCATGTCGGACGCCTGGCGCCGGAGAAAAACCTCGGGCTGCTCAAGCGCAGTTTCGACACACTGTGCAGCGCTTTCCCGGGGCGCCGGATGAAACTGGTGGTGGTCGGCGACGGCCCGCAGCGGTCCGCGTTGGAGCAGGCATTGCCCGAGGCGATCTTTTGCGGCTCGCAACGCGGCGAGGCGCTGGCCAGCCACTATGCGTCCGGGGATGTGTTTGTCTTTCCGAGCCTGACCGAAACCTTCGGCAATGTGGTGCTGGAGGCGCTGGCGTCCGGGCTGGGGGTGGTGGCCTACGACCAGGCCGCCGCGGCGCAACATATTCGCCACGGCTACAACGGCGTGCTGGCGATGCCGGGGGATGAAGAGGCGTTCTGCGATGCCGCCCGTTGGCTGCTGGAAGAGCGCGAGACCTTGCGTTGCGTGCGACTCAATGCGCGCCAGCATGCCAGTCGCCAGGGATGGGCGTCGGTGATCGAGCAATTCGAGGCGCAGTTGCGCGGGGTTTGTGTCGGGGAGCAGGTGATGCCTGCTGCGCCGACGGTGCGCTGATTGTTCGGTGATACTGAAATCGTCATCGCGAGCAGGCTCGCTCCCACATTTTGATCTTCAGCGCGCACAAAGTTTGCGTTCAGCCGAGATCCATTGTGGGAGCGAGCCTGCTCGCGATGGCGCCGGATCAGACACGCTTAAACCAAGGTCATCAACGCCTCGCGACTGAACGGCAAGATCTCCTGCTCCCGCCCTTCACGGACTTTTTGCGCCCAGTCCGGATCCACCAACAGCGCACGTCCCACCGCCACCAGGTCGAACTCATCGTTGTTCAAGCGCTCCAGCAGCTTTTCCAGGCTGGCCGGTTGCGCGACTTTGTCGGTGTTGACCATGAACTGCAGGAACTCGCCATCCAGGCCGACGCTGCCGACGGTGATGGTGGGCTTGCCGGTGAGCTTGCGGGTCCAGCCGGCCAGGTTCAGCTCGGAGCCTTCGAATTCCGGCTCCCAGAAACGTCGCGTCGAACAGTGGAAAATATCCACGCCCGCTTCGGACAAGGGCTTGAGGAATTCGCCCAAGGCTTCAGGCGTCTGCACCAGGCGCGCGGTGTAATCCTGCTGTTTCCATTGGGAGAAGCGGAAAATGATCGGGAAGCCCTCGCCCACCGCCGCGCGCACGGCACGGATCAGTTCGATCGCAAAGCGCGAACGGTTGGCCAGGCTGCCGCCGTAGCCGTCGGTGCGCTGGTTGCTGCCTTCCCAGAAGAACTGGTCCACCAGGTAACCGTGGGCACCGTGGATTTCCACCCCGTCCATGCCGATGCCCTGGGCGTCCTTTGCCGCTTGGGCGAAGGCTGCGATGACATCGTCGATGTCCGCCTGGGTCATGCCGTGGACCACCACCTGGCCGTCCTTGAGCTTTTCGGTCGGACCGTAACCCGGCACGCTGGCGTCCGGCTCGGTGCCGATGCGGCGCACGCTGCCCACGTGCCACAACTGTGGAACGATCTTGCCGCCTTCGGCATGCACCGCATCGACCACCTGCTTCCAGCCGGCCAACGCTGCATCGCCGTAGAAATGCGGCACGTTCGGGTAGCCGTTGGAGGCCTTGTGCCCGACCGTCGTGCCCTCGGTGATGATCAGGCCGACCCCGGCCGCCGCGCGACGACGGTAGTACTCGATCACCTTGGTGTTTGGTACGCCGCCCGGCGAAAAGGAACGGGTCATCGGCGCCATCACCACCCGGGTCGGCAACTCGAACGCGCCGAGGTGGAAGGGTTTGAACAGGGCTTTTACAGGCATGGGGCACTCCACGGGACGAAGTCACAGATCGGATATGACGACGATAATATGGAGCATGAGGAGTGCTGGGTAGCACTATTGATTTGAATGATCAAGGATCAGAAGGGAGCGCTGAGTATCACAGCCTCAAGCACATCCCCTGTGGCGAGGGAGCTTGCTCCCGCTCGGTTGCGCAGCGACCGCAAAAAAGCCAGGGCCGCTTCGCAGCCCAGCGGGAGCAAGCTCCCTCGCCACAAAGGGACCGCCATACAGTATTGGGATCAAGCCAGCGCTTTTTCGATCGCCTGGATCACGGAAGGATCATCCGGCGCCGTGCGCGGTGAGAAACGCGCCAGTACCCTGCCGTCCTTGCCGAGCAGGAATTTTTCGAAGTTCCAGGTGATGTCCCCGGGAAACTCGGCCCCTTCGCCCGCCAGCAGGCGGTACAACTGATGGCGATCATGACCATTCACGTCCAGCTTGCTGGACAGCGGGAACGTCACGCCATAGTTGAGGCTGCAGAACTCCTGGATTTCCTGCTCGGTCCCCGGCTCTTGCCCGGCGAACTGATTGCAGGGCAGGCCCAGCACGCTGAAGCCCTTGTCCTTGTATTGCTGATAGAGATTTTCCAGCGCCGCGTACTGAGGCGTAAGGCCACATTTGGAGGCGACGTTGACCACCAGCACGACTTGCCCCTTGAAAGGCGCCAGAGGAAGCTCCTGACCATCCAGGGCTTTCAATTTAAGGTCGTGGAAAGCACTCATGACGAACTCCAGGTTTGCGGATCTTTGCGAAACAGCCATGGGTGATGCTAACAGCAGCGACTAAAAAGGCGCCATAGGGCGCCTCTCCAGTCAACTTGAGCGTAGCGCAGAAATCAATGGTGATGGCCGCCTTCACCATGGACGTGACCATGGGCGATTTCTTCTTGGCTGGCGTCACGGATGTCAACGATCTTGACTTGGAAGTTCAAGCGCTGACCGGCCAGCGGGTGGTTGCCGTCAACGGTGACGTCGTCGCCTTCCAGATCGCGGATGGTGACGATCTGCATCTGGCCATCGGGCGCCGAAGCATGGAACTGCATGCCCACTTCCAGCTCATCCACGCCTTCGAACATGCTACGGCTCAAGGTGCTGACCAGTTCAGCGGAATATTCGCCATAGGCGTCTTCCGGCTCTACGGCCACTTTCAGTTCGTCACCGACGGCTTTGCCTTCCAGGGCCTTCTCCAGGCCTGGAATGATATTACCCGCGCCTTGCAGGTAGACCAGCGGAGCGCCGCCGGCAGAGCTGTCGATGACCTCACCAGCGTCGTTGGTCAGGGTATAGTCGATGGAGACAGCCTTATTGGCGGCGATCAGCATGGGGCGAGACCTTTTGCATAAGAATGAAGAACGGACAAGTCTAAACAAGGATTTGCCCGAAAGCGAACGGAACCCGGACAAACGGGCTAGCTCGAACAGACCGACGGTCACCGGTTTCCATCAGGACGATGACGGACACTGGGTGGCCGAGCTGTCCTGTGGCCACACCCAGCATCTGCGTCACCAACCGCCGTGGCAGTCTCGGGCCTGGGTGCTGGACCCTGCGCAACGTATTGGAAAAATAGGCCAGCCCTTTGATTGCGGCTGGTGCGCTCAAGGCCCGGTTAGCGATAACCTTGGCGACTGAATCGTGGGTAGACGACCAGTCATAGGTCGCGCCATTCCCCCTTAGAGAATTCGCATGCAAACTTTTTTTATCGCGCCCACCGATTTTGGGGTGGGTCTGACCTCCATCAGCCTCGGACTGGTGCGTACCCTTGAACGGGCCGGGCTGAAAGTCGGCTTTTTCAAACCTATTGCCCAGCCGCATCCCGGCGACACCGGGCCGGAGCGCTCCACCGAGCTGGTGGCCCGCACCCATGGTCTCAAGCCTCCGCAACCCCTGGGCCTGGCTCATGTGGAGCGCATGCTCGGCGATGGCCAGCTCGATGAGCTGCTGGAAGAAATCATCACCCTTTACCAGCAAGCAGCCATTGGCAAGGACGTGCTGGTCGTCGAGGGCATGGTCCCGACCCGCAACGCCAGCTACGCCGCCCGGGTCAACCTGCACCTGGCCAAGAGCCTCGACGCCGAGGTCATCCTGGTGTCGGCACCGGAAAACGAAGTGCTGACCGAGCTTTCCGGGCGGGTGGAGTTGCAAGCGCAGTTGTTCGGCGGGCCGAAGGACCCGAAAGTCCTCGGGGTGATCCTGAACAAGGTCCGCACCGACGAAAGCATGGAAGCGTTTTCCGCACGGCTCAAAGAGCACTCGCCCCTGTTGCGCAGCGGTGATTTTCGCCTGCTCGGGTGCCTGCCGTTTCGCCCCGAACTCAATGCCCCGCGCACCCGCGACGTGGCCGACCTGATGGGCGCGCAGGTGCTCAATGCCGGCGACTACGAAACCCGGCGCATGAGCAACATCATCATTTGCGCCCGCACCATGCGCAACACCGTGGAACTGCTCAAGCCCGGCGTGCTGGTGGTGACACCTGGCGATCGCGACGACATCATCCTGGCCGTGAGCCTGGCAGCGATCAACGGCGTGCCGCTGGCCGGCCTGCTGCTGACCAGCGACACCCTGCCCGACCCGCGCATCATGGACTTGTGTCGCGGTGCCTTGCAGGCGGGGTTGCCGGTGTTGTCGGTGAGCACCGGCTCCTACGACACCGCCAACCTGCTCAACGGCCTGAACAAGGAAATTCCCATCGATGACCGCGAACGTGCGGAGATCATCACCGATTTTGTCGCCAGCCACCTGGACGCCAAATGGTTGCACCAGCGCTGCGGCACGCCGCGGGAAATGCGCCTGTCGCCGGCGGTGTTCCGCTATCAGTTGATCCAGCGCGCCCAGGCCGCCAACAAACGCATCGTATTGCCCGAAGGCAGCGAACCGCTGACCGTCCAGGCCGCCGCCATCTGCCAGGCCCGGGGCATCGCCCGGTGCGTGTTGCTGGCCAAGCCGGCCGACGTCGAGGCGGTGGCCCGCGCCCAAGGCATCGAACTGCCGCCAGGGCTGGAGATTCTCGATCCGGACTCGATCCGCGAGCGCTACGTCGAGCCGATGGTGCGGTTGCGCAAGAGCAAGAGCCTGAACGCACCGATGGCCGAGCAGCAACTGGAAGACACCGTGGTCATCGGCACCATGATGCTGGCCTTGGATGAAGTGGACGGACTGGTCTCCGGGGTCATCCATTCCACCGCCAACACCATCCGCCCAGCCTTGCAACTGATCAAGACCGCGCCAGGCTGCTCGCTGGTGTCCTCGGTGTTTTTCATGCTGTTTCCCGAAGAAGTGCTGGTCTACGGCGACTGCGTGATGAACCCACACCCCAGCGCTTCGGAGCTGGCGGAAATCGCCCTGCAAAGCGCCGACTCGGCCGCCGCGTTCGGCATCACCCCACGGGTGGCGATGCTCAGCTATTCCAGCGGTGAGTCGGCCAGTGGCGAAGAAGTGGAAAAAGTCCGCGAAGCCACCTTGCTGGCCCACGAAGCCCAGCACGGCTTGCTGATCGACGGCCCGCTGCAATACGACGCCGCCGCCAACGAAACCGTGGCCCGGCAACTGGCGCCCAACAGCCAAGTGGCCGGCCGGGCGACGGTGTTCATCTTCCCGGACCTCAACACCGGCAACACCACCCACAAAGCCGTGCAACGCAGCGCCGATTGCGTCAGCCTCGGGCCGATGCTGCAAGGCTTGCGCAAACCGGTGAATGACTTGCCCCGTGGCGCCCAGGTCGACGACATCGTGTACACCATCGCCCTGACTGCGATCCAAGCCGCCAACCGACCTTTGGATATTTAAATGCTGGACTTCCTGCCTGCCCCCTTACGCGGCGTCATCGCTTCGCTGCTGTTGGCCCTGAACACCATCGCCTGCTGCACACCGCTGTTCATCGTGGCGATCTTCAAGCTGTTGCTGCCCTTCCCCGCCGCCCAGCGCTTCACCGACTGGCTGATGAGCCACATCCATGAAGCCTGGATCAGCAACAACAAGGCCTGGATGAACCTGGTGCGGCGTACCCGCTGGCACCTCAGCGGCTTGGAGGGCCTGGATTACCAGCACTCGTACCTGATCACCAGCAACCACCAGAGCTGGGTCGACATCATGGTGTTGCAGTACGTGCTGAACCGGCGCATCCGGCCGTTGAAGTTTTTCCTCAAGCAAGAGCTGATCTGGGTGCCGGTGATCGGCCTGGCCTGGTGGGCCCTGGGTTTCCCCTTCATGAAGCGCTACTCCAAGGCTTACCTGGAAAAGCATCCGGAAAAGAAAGGCAAGGACCTGGAAACCACCCGCAAGACCTGCGCGAAGTTTCGCGACAACCCCGTGGGCATCTTCAACTTCGTCGAAGGCACGCGCTTTACCGAAGGCAAGCACGCCCAGCAGCAGTCACCGTTTCGCTACCTGCTCAAGCCCAAGGCCGGTGGCATCGCGTTTGTGCTCGATGCCATGGGCGAACAATTGGAGTCGATCATTAACGTGACCATCCATTACCCGGGCGGACGTCCTGGGTATTGGGATTTGCTCTGCGGCAACGTTGGCGAGGTCGTGGTGCATTGCCAGGAGCTGACGATCCCGCCGCAGTTCATTGGTAAAAGCTACGACCAGGACGGTGCCTATCGCCTGGAGTTCCAGGGCTGGATCAACCAGTTGTGGCAGGACAAGGATGCGTTGCTTGCGCAGATGCATCGCGAATACCCCAACCAGCACTGATCTTCCCTTGTGGGAGCGGGCTTGCTCGCGAAAGCGGTATATCAGCTCATGAAGATGTTGGATGTTCCGCCGCCTTCGCGAGCAAGCCCGCTCCCACAGTTGACCGAGTTGTCTCTGGAAATAAAAAAGCCCGCAGATGATCACTCACCTGCGGGCTTTTCATTTACAGCGCCGATCGTCAGATCGCCCCACGCTTGCGCAGCAGATCCAGCACCTGCTTGACGCTTTCTTCCAGGGTCAGCGCCTGGGTGTCGATCACCAGGTCGGCATCCAGCGGCACGTCATACGGGAAGGACTCGCCCGGGATGTTGTCGCCGGCCGCGGCATAGAGCCCTTGCGGATCACGCTGGGCACACACCGCTGGCGAGGCCTGGACGTAGACGGTCAGCAGACGCTCACGGCCGATCAGGTCCTTGGCCTGCTCGCGCCCTTCGGCACTCGGCGCCACGAACGCGGCCAAGGTCAGCAGGCCCGCTTCGTTGAACTGACGAGCGACATGCGCCGCACGGCGCCAGTTCTCGGTCCGCCCGGCACGATCCTGCGGCAAGCCCTTGTTCAGGTCATGACGCAGGTTCTGGCCATCGAGGACAAAGACCGCACGGCCCGAGTCGAACAACTTGCGCTCGACCGCATAGGCCAGCGTGCTCTTGCCAGCGCCCGACAGGCCACTGAACAAGACCGTCGCCGGCTGCTGGCCGAAGCGCTGGGTGCGCTCTTCCACCGACACATGGGCCAGTTTGCCATGGTGCGTGCTGCTGCCATGGGTCAGCGGCTGGGCGACGATCATGCCGGCGCCGACCGTGCCGTTGGTCAGGCGATCGATGACGATGAACGCGCCAGTGGTGCGGTTGCTCTCGTAACCGTCCAGGGCAATCGGCGCATCCAGGGCGATCCTCACCTTGCCGATTTCATTGAGCTGCAACGCGCTGGCCGGACCTTCTTCCAAGGTGTTCACATCGACCTTGTTGACGATGCTGGCTATCGAGCCCGGCACGTAGCTGGTGGCACGCTTGATGTCATATTTCTTGCCCGGCAGCATCGGCTCTTCGGCCATCCACACCAGCATCGCTTCGAAGCTGTCGGTGACCGGCGGCACGTTGTCGGCATGCACCAGCAGGTCGCCACGGGAGATGTCGATCTCGTCTTCCATGGTCAGCGTCACCGCCTGGCCTGGACCGGCGTGTTCCAGCTCGCCTTCGAAGGTGACGATGGATTTCACGCGGCTGCTCTTGCCCGACGGCAGCACCACCACTTCGTCGCCCTTGTGCACGATGCCGCTGGCGAGGGTGCCGGCGAAACCGCGGAAGTTCAGGTTCGGACGGTTGACGTACTGCACCGGGAAACGCAGGTCAGTGAAGTTGCGATCGCCCGCCACTTCCACGGTCTCGAGGATTTCCATCAGCGATTGGCCGGTGTACCACGGCGAACGCTCGGATTTGTTCACCACGTTGTCGCCCTTGAGGGCGGACATCGGCACGAAGTGCATGCTGGTGGGCTTCATCTTCAAGCCTTCGGCGAACTTCAGGTAGTCGGCCTTGATCGACTCGAACACGCCCTGGTCGAAGTCCTTGAGGTCCATCTTGTTGATGGCTACGACGATGTGCTTGATGCCCAGCAACGAGGCGATGAAGCTGTGGCGACGGGTCTGGGTCTGCACGCCGTAGCGGGCGTCGACCAGGATGATCGCCAGGTCACAGGTGGAAGCACCGGTGGCCATGTTGCGGGTGTACTGCTCATGGCCGGGGGTATCGGCGATGATGAATTTGCGCTTGGCGGTGGAGAAATAGCGGTACGCGACATCGATGGTGATGCCTTGCTCGCGCTCGGCCTGCAGGCCATCGACCAGCAACGCCAGGTCGATGTCGTCACCGGTGGTGCCGACTTTCTTCGAATCGCGGGTGATGGCTTCCAGGTGATCTTCGTAGATCATCTTGGAGTCGTGCAGCAGGCGCCCGATCAGGGTGCTCTTGCCGTCGTCGACGTTACCGCAGGTCAAGAAGCGCAGCAGCTCTTTACGCTCGTGCTGGCCCAGGTAGGCGAGGATGTCCTCGCTGATCAAATCAGATTGATGCGACATGACAGCCCCTTAGAAATAACCTTGACGTTTTTTATCTTCCATCGAGCCTGCGCCATCGTGATCGATGACCCGGCCCTGGCGCTCGGAAGTTCGCGTCAGGAGCATTTCCTGGATGATGTCCGTCAGGCTCTCGGCCTCGGACTCCACCGCGCCCGTCAACGGGTAGCAGCCAAGGGTACGGAAACGCACTTTCTTCTTGACGATACGGGCTTTGTCTTCGTCGGACAGGTGCTCGAGGATGCGCTCGTCGTCGATCATGATCAGCGTGCCGTTCTTCTCGATCACTTCACGCTCGGCGGCGAAGTACAGCGGCACGATCGGGATGCCTTCGAGGTAGATGTACTGCCAGATGTCCAGTTCGGTCCAGTTCGACAGCGGGAAGACGCGGATCGACTCGCCCTTGTTGACCTTGCCGTTGTAGACGTTCCACAGCTCCGGGCGCTGGTTCTTCGGGTCCCAGCGGTGCTTGCTGTCACGGAACGAGTACACGCGCTCCTTGGCGCGGGATTTCTCTTCATCGCGACGGGCACCGCCGAACGCAGCATCGAAACCATACTTGTCCAAGGCCTGCTTGAGGCCTTCGGTCTTCATGATGTCGGTGTGCTTGGCACTGCCGTGGGTGAACGGGTTGATGCCCTGCGCCACGCCGTCCGGGTTCACATGAGTGATCAGGTCCAGGCCCAATTCCTCGACCATGCGGTCGCGGAACTTGTACATTTCCTGGAATTTCCAGCGGGTGTCGACGTGCATCACCGGAAACGGCAGCTTGCCGGGGAAGAACGCCTTGCGTGCCAGGTGCAGCATCACGGCGGAGTCTTTACCGATGGAGTACAGCATCACCGGGTTATCGAACTCGGCGGCCACCTCGCGGATGATGTGGATGCTTTCCGCCTCCAGCTGTTTCAGATGCGTCAGTTTGTCGACCATGGCTACTCACGAAAACTTTCTTATGAACGGCCAGCGGGCCGTGTTCGAGCGGGGAATCCTAGCACAGCGACCTCTTCTAATCAGGGCGCCAACTAGATCGAAACAGCATATGGATATGCCTGCCGGTTCGGGAGCTGTGGGCTTTTTGTGGGAGCGGGCTTGCTCGCGAAGGCGCTGTGCCAGTCAACACTTTAGGCAACTGACCCACCGCCTTCGCGAGCAAGCCCGCTCCCACACAAGCTCGCTCCCACAGGGGTTATAAACAGTCAGATCGGATTCGGGCAATCGATGAAGATGTGTTCCAGGGCAAAGCGTCGCGCCAGGTAGTCACCCAGCGCCTGGACGCCGTATCGCTCAGTGGCATGATGCCCGGCGGCAATGAAGCTGATGCCGTTCTCCCGGGCGCTGTGGAACGTCTGCTCCGAGGCCTCGCCGCTGAGGTAAAGGTCGACACCTGCCAGCACCGCCTGATCGATATACCCCTGGCCGCCACCGGTGCACCAGCCGACCCGACGGATCATCTGCTCGCCTTCGATCAGCAAGGGCTCGCGGCCCAAGGCTTCCTGGACCTTGCGCGCGAAATCCCGCGCCGTCATCGGTTCGGACAGAGAGCCGACCAGGCCGACAATCTTGGGATTATCCGGATCCAGCGGTCCCTCGACGGTGATGTCCAACTGGCGGGCCAGTTGCACGTTATTGCCCACTTCGGGGTGCAGGTCCAGGGGCAAGTGGTAAGCCAGCAGGCTGATGTCATGCTTGAGCAACGTCTTGAGACGACGCTGTTTCATGCCGGTGATACAAGGGTTCTCGCCCTTCCAGAAATAACCGTGATGCACCAGCACCAGGTCGGCCCCGGCCTCGACAGCCGCATCGAGCAAGGCCTGGCTGGCGGTGACGCCGCTGACGATGCGCATCACCTGGGGCGCGCCTTCGACCTGCAGGCCGTTGGGGCAATAATCGGCAATCCGGCTGCTGGCCAGGTATCGGTCCGCTTCTTCTACCAGGGTGTTCAGGGCGACGGCCATGAAAAGACTCCTAAATATCCCGTTCAGAGGCGCGCGCGGCCTCGTATAATGCGCGACATTATGGGCGGTCTCATACCGCCTGCAACCTTTGTAGGACGTGCTTAATGCTCAAGGCGCTGCGTTTTTCCGGCTGGCCGCTATTGGCCGGTGTGCTTGTCGCTCTACTGATTATCCAGCGCTACCCGGAATGGGTTGGCCTGCCGAGCCTCGACGTCAACCTGCAGCAGGCGCCGCAAACCAAGGCGGTGCTGCAGGGGCCGGTGTCCTATGCCGACGCCGTGACCACCGCCGCGCCGGCCGTGGTGAACCTGTACACCACCAAGGTCATCAACAAACCCAGCCATCCGCTGTTTGAAGACCCGCAATTCCGGCGCTTTTTCGGCGACAACTCGCCCAAGCAGAAGCGCATGGAGTCGAGCCTGGGGTCGGGCGTGATCATGAGCCCGGAAGGCTACATCCTGACCAACAACCACGTCACCAGCGGTGCCGACCAGATCGTGGTGGCCCTCAAGGATGGCCGTGAAACCCTGGCCCGGGTGATCGGCAGCGACCCGGAAACCGACCTGGCGGTACTGAAGATCGATCTCAAGAACCTGCCGGCCATCACCATCGGCCGCTCCGACAGCATCCGCATCGGCGACGTGACCCTGGCCATCGGCAACCCGTTCGGCGTTGGTCAGACCGTGACCATGGGCATCATCAGTGCCACCGGGCGTAATCAGTTGGGCCTGAACAACTACGAGGATTTCATCCAGACCGACGCCGCAATCAATCCCGGCAATTCCGGTGGCGCGCTGGTGGATGCCAATGGCAACCTCACCGGGATCAACACGGCGATCTTCTCCAAGTCCGGCGGCAGCCAGGGCATCGGTTTCGCCATTCCGGTGAAACTGGCGATGGAGGTGATGAAATCCATCATCGAACACGGCCAGGTCATCCGCGGTTGGCTGGGGATCGAAGTCCAGCCGCTGACCCAGGAACTGGCGGAATCCTTCGGCTTGTCCGGGCGGCCCGGCATCGTGGTGGCGGGGATCTTCCGCGACGGTCCGGCGCAGAAGGCCGGCCTGCAACTGGGCGATGTGATCCTGAGCATCGATGGCGAACCGGCCGGCGATGGCCGCCGCTCGATGAACCAGGTCGCGCGGATCAAGCCCACCGACAAGGTGACGATCCAGGTCATGCGCAACGGCAAGGAGCTCAAGCTCAGCGCCGAAATCGGCCTGCGCCCACCGCCGGCGCCGGTGGTGCCTAAAGAAGAACAGTAAGCCGCACCATAACCATAAAAGGGGCCTTGCAACCGAGCAAGCCCTCCTCAAATCCCTGTGGCGAGGGAGCTTGCTCCCGCTGGGCTGCGAAGTAGACCCAACAGGATTGAATGCAATCGGTCTGGTGTTTTGAGGTGGCAGGTTTAGGGCTGCTGCGCAGCCCAGCGGGAGCAAGCTCCCTCGCCACAAGAAAGCGACGCTCGATTGGCAAATCAGGAATAGCATAAATTCTCATTAGTAGTGTTATATTGTTTCAATACTAAAAATTGGAACAACATAACATGTCATCCCTGAAACGGATTTCCGCTGCCAGCCTCGCCCTGGGCCTGCTCGGCGATCCCGCCTACGCCGAAGAAGTCCAGCCGCTGGAGCTGGACGCCATCACCGTAACATCCGACTACGAATCCGCCACCGGGCCTGTCACGGGCTATCGTGCCACCCGCTCCGCCAGTGCAACCAAGACCGACACGGCCCTGCGCGACATCCCGCAATCGATCAGCGTGATTCCCGCCAGCGTGCTCAAGGACCTGGGCAGCACCAGTGTTGAACGGGCATTAGAGTATGCCGGCGGCGTGTCGAAGCAGAACAATTTCGGTGGCCTGACGCTTTACGAATACAGCGTGCGCGGTTTCACCACCTCGGAGTTCTACAAGGACGGTTTCAGCGCCAACCGCGGCTATCCGAGCACCCCGGACGCCGCGAACATCGAACGCATCGAAGTGCTCAAGGGCCCGGCGGCCAGCCTGTATGGCCGAGGCGACCCTGGCGGCACGGTGAACATTGTCACCAAGAAACCGCAACCGGAAGCCTTCACCACGCTGCAAACCAGCGCCGGAAGCTGGGATCGCTACCGAACCGCGCTGGACGTCAACACGCCACTGGACGCCGAAGGCAACGTGCTGTCGCGGGTCAATCTGGCGGTCGAGGACAACAATAGCTTCCGCGACCATGTCGGCAGCAAGCGTGTTTTCGTTGCGCCTTCTATCAGTTGGCAACTGAACCCTGATACGCGGTTGCTGGTGGAAAGCGAAATCGTGCGCCACAGCTCGACGTTCGACCGTGGCATCGTCGCTCCGAACAATCGCTGGAGCGGCGTTTCCCGCTCGACTTTCCTGGGCGAACCCAACGACGGCGACATCGACAATCACAACAACATGCTCCAGGCCGCCCTCGAACATCAGCTCAACGACGCCTGGCAACTGCGCCTGGCCAACCACTACAAGCAGGGTGAACTCTGGGGTTTCGCTTCCGAAGCGCGTCCGCTAAACCCCGACGGCCATACAGTGAATCGTCGTTATCGCGAGCGCGACAACAATTGGCACGACAGCATCACCCAACTTGAATTGCGTGGAATCTTCGACCTCGGCCCCTGGCAGCACGAACTGTTGATCGGCACGGAATATGAGGACTACCGCAAGAACGAGCGCGTGACCACCATCAACGGCAGCGCTTATCCCATCGACATTTATCAACCGATTTACGGCCAGCCAAAACCTGATGGCAAACGCATCGGCCCCGATTTTTTCGAACATGTACAAAGCCGCGCGCTGAACCTGCAAGACCAGATCGTCTTCACCGACAAGCTGCGGGGCATGCTTGGCGTGCGCTACGAGCATTTCGAGCAGAGCATCGAAGACCACAACACCCATCTCACCAGCCGCCAACGCCACGACGCCCTGACCCAGCGGGCCGGCCTGCTATATCAATTGACGCCCGAGGTCGGCCTGTTCGCCAACGCCTCCACCTCGTTCAAGCCCAACAACGGCCTGGATGCCGGCGGCAAGACTTTCGATCCCGAGGAAGGGGTCGGCTATGAAGTGGGGATCAAGAGCGAGTTGTTCGACGATCGCCTGAGCACCACCCTGGCGGCGTTCCATATCGAGAAGGAAAACGTCCTGAGCCCGGTCGCCGGCACCGACTTCAGCCGCGCCATCGGCAAGGCCCGCAGCCAGGGCATCGACTTGCAACTGACCGGGCAGGTGACCGACGCCGTGCGGGTGATCGGCGCCTATGCCTACATCGATGCCGAAGTGACCAAGGGTGACCCGGGAAATCCCACCGGCAGCCGGATCCTCGGCGTCGCCAAACACAGCGGCAGCCTGCTGGGGGTCTACGAATTCCAGAATGGGCACCTGCGCGGCTCGGATGTTGGCGCGGCGTTCACTTACGTCGGCGATCGCTCGGGCGAAGCCGGCAAGGATTTCGAACTGCCGGCCTACCACACCGTGGACCTGCTGGCCCATTACAAGGCCAGCGATGACGTCACCGTGGGCCTGAACCTGAATAACGTCTTCGACGAAAAATACTACGAACGCTCCTACAGCAATTACTGGGTCACGCCCGGCGATCCGCGCAACTTCACTGTCAGCCTCACCCTCGATCTATAAGGAAGTCAGCATGAAATACCCCAAGACCTTCGCCCTGCTTGGCCTGTTCCTGGCCGCGCAGGCCTCGGCCCATGGCCTGTGGACCGAACAGCGTCGCGGCAACATCGAAGTGATCTACGGCCACGGTGCCGAAGACAATGCCTTCAAGGCGCAGAAAATCAGCGGTGCCTGGGCCTATGACCTGGGCGGCAAGATGATTCCGGTCACCGTAGAACGCCTGCCGGACCACGCCCGCCTGCAACCGCTCAAACCGCCAGCCGTACTGGCGGTGGCGCTGGACAACGGCATGTGGTCCCAGACGGCGGACAAGAAGTGGATCAACGAAGGCCGCAGCAAAGTGCCCGGGGCGGTCGAAGCGACCCAGACGTTCAAGTACAGCCTGGCGATTTATGAGCCTGGGGCGAAACTGCCGACGCTTGCACCGATCAAGTTCGTGATCCTGCCGGAAGTCGACCCGCTGACCGTAGGCCCGGGCCAGTCATTACCGGTCCGGGTGCTGCTGGACGGCAAACCGGCGGCCGGGGTGAAACTGGTGGGCGACTACCGCAGCGCGCCGAACACCGTCTCGACGGAAACCGACGCAGAGGGCCGGGCCAAGGTACTGGTGCGCAACGAAGGCCTGAATGTGATCGCGGCGCACATGGAAATCAAGCTCAAGGACAACAAGGACGTGGACACCCGTGGCGTGTTCACTTCGCTGACGTTCCTGGGTGAGCCGCATCACGAGTAACCCACAAATCTTATTGTGGGAGCGAGCCTGCTCGCGATGACAGTATGTCAGCCACATTAATGTCGACTGATCCGCCGCTATCGCGAGCAGGCTCGCTCCCACAGGGGACAGGCGGTGCACACATTTTTTGTGAACACCCACAAGCTATTGTGGGCTTGCTCGCGAAAGCGGTGGGTCAGCTTGCATGAATGTTGGATGTCATGCCCCTTTCGCGAGCAAGCCCGCTCCCACATTAGGGGATGGTCGGTGTACGGGAAATTTGAATACACCTGTAATTCACTGTGGGAGCGAGCCTGCTCCGGGCGGCGATCCGACGATGGGGCCAATACAAGCGCCGCGACACTCAAGCCGGCGTCAAGCACTCCGGCCCATTTAGCTTCGGATCATTGACCATATTGGCCAACACCCGCTCGCGCAGTGGCGCCGGCTCGCTGGCCAACAGCCCTTGCAAGGCATGCAGCGGGGTCTCGGGGTCGAGCCACAGGCGCTGGCCTGCTTCGTCCAGGATCAACGGCCGGCGTTGACCCGCCGCCGGTTGGGTGATCACCGCCGTGCTCAACCACACCTGTTCCTGCACCGGATACGCTTCCCAGATCGCGGCAAAAAACAACGACGAGCCCTCCCCCGGCGTCAGCCAGTACGGACGCTTGCGCGTGCCGCCGCGCCACTCGTAGAAGCCGTTGGCCGGCAGCAGGCAGCGGCGCAGGCGCAAGGCCTCGCGGAACATCGGTTGCTCGGCCACGGTTTCGGCCCGGGCATGGGCCGGGGTGCGGGACAGGTCGGTCAGCCACGGCGGCGTCAGGCCCCAGCGAGCCCGGGCCAGCTCGCGCTGCCCCTCGGCGCCGGCCCGCAGTATCAGCACCGAATCGTTGGGCGAAATATTCCATTGGGCCTTCTGATCGGCGGGAAAACCGGGCAGGGCCGCGAAGGTGGGGTTCCAGCGAAACAGGGCATAACGTCCACACATGGGGCAACACGACTCTTGATCGAACGAACGACCGCCAGCCTAACAGACCAGCGTGCCGGGGTAGCTGTCCGGTTCATCGCCGGGCAGCGGCAGCGCCGCATTGTACGCGGCGATCAACTCCCGGGCGTATTGCGCCTGGTCGTCTTCCACCGCCAGCCCGAGCAATCCATGCATCGGCAACTCCCCCACACCGCCGACCAGGTCGCGCCCCACCAGATGCGCCGTGACACCCTCACTGGCGAGCATGCCTTGCAGCAACTCGCCTTCCATCAAGTTGTCCAGCTCGTAGATTCGCTGCATGGGCGCCCCCTTCACTCGTTTTCGCTGAAGACTTCGAGATGCCACTCTTCTTCATGGACCTGCAGTACAAAGGTGACCGGCCGACAGCACACCTGACAGTCCTCGATGTAGGTCTGATCACCGCCGGACAAGTCCACGGTTGTCTCTACTTCCTCCCCACAATAGGGACAATCATAACTAGCCTGTTCCAGCATCGCGGTCTCCCAAGTGACTTGTGCGTATAATCGCCGGTCTATTTGCAGGGCTATTTTCGTCTGGCTTATCTTCCAGGCCGTGCCCCGTCGTTTTTTCGATCGAACCTTTACTTACCCTAGCCGTTTCCAACAAGAGAGCATGATGGGCGAATTCGATGCCATCCGACCTTACGACGACAGCGAAGTCCCAGCGGTGCTGGCACGGCTGCTCGGCGACAAGGCGTTTCTAGATATCCTCACCCACTTCCGCTTCCCACGCCTGGCCGGCGCCTTCGGCTGGATGCTCAAACCTCTTATAGCGCAAAGATTGCGCCGTGAGTTCGCCGGTGTGACGTCGGTCGCTACGTTGCAGGACAAGGTGGAGTTCTACGTCGACCACACCATTGAGCGCGCCACCGATGGCGTGACCTACACCGGGGTGGAGCAATTCAAGTCCGGCAGTGCCTATCTGTTCATCGCCAACCACCGCGATATCGTGATGGACCCGGCCTTCGTCAACTATGCCGTGTACCACGCCGGCCTGCCGACGCCGCGCATCGCCATTGGCGACAACCTGCTGCAAAAGCCCTTTGTCAGCGACCTGATGCGCCTGAACAAGAGCTTTATCGTGCACCGTTCCATCACCGGGCGGCGGGAAAAAATGGCGGCGTACCAGTTGCTGTCGGCGTATATCAACCATTCGATCCGCAACGACTGCGCCTCGATCTGGATCGCCCAGGCCGAAGGGCGGGCCAAGGACGGTGACGACCGGACCGAATCGGCGATCCTCAAGATGTTCCACATGAGCCGCAAGGACGAGCCGTTCGGTGAGGTGATCCAGTCACTGAACCTCACGCCGGTGTCGATCAGCTACGAATACGACCCGTGCGACCAGGCCAAGGCCCGTGAGTTGTACATCCGCGCCACCACCGGCACCTACACCAAGGCCCCGGGCGAGGACGACGTGAGCATTGCCAAGGGCATCACCGGCTACAAGGGCCGGGTCCATGTGAACTTCGCCGCGCCCATCACCGAGCTGTTCGAGGACACCAAGCAATTGGCCCTGGAAATGGACCGGCAGATTCTCGGCGGCTACCGGCTGTTCCCGGTGCATTACCTGGCCTACGCCCAATGGGCCGACGCCGACCCGCAGTTACAGGTGCCGACGGCGGCCGAGGTGTTTGGTGCTGATGAGTTGGCCAAGGCCCAGGAGGAATGGCAGCGCCGACTGGACGCATGCCCGCCGGAACACCGGCCATTCCTGGTGCTGCAATATGCGACGCCGGTGCGTAACCAATATCGGGTCAAGGCGGGGTTGGCGCTTTAAAACCGGGCTTGCGAGGGCCTGGTTTGGCCTCTGTGGCCTCTGTGGCCTCTGTGGCCTCTGTGGCCTCTGTGGCGAGGGAGCTTGCTCCCGCTCGATTGCACAGCAATCGCAACACAGGCTTGGAGCTAGGGTTGAGCGTTCGAGAGGGGCTGCTTTGCAGCCCAGCGGGAGCAAGCTCCCTCGCCACAAAAGCACTTTTGCCAGGCAATCCTCATTTGCCCTGCAAACACTTTTACAAAGCGATCCTCGATTGCCTTGCAAGGCTACTGCTTCAGAACTGCGTACTGATCCACGACACCAGCAACGCCAGCGCCAGGCAGCCGAAGCCAAACCGGTAGAAAAACCGGTTCATGCGCTGGGTGGCCAGATCCAGCAGCGCTTCAAATCGTTCGTTGCCATCGCGATTGCGGGCTTCAAGGCAGGCCCGCGCCCGTTGTTCACGGCGGCGCGTCGCATGCAGCACCCAGCCGCCCGGGCAGGCAAACAGCAACGCGAGCAAGTTGATCAGTTTGGCGGGGTGGGCAGCGAACAACGAAAGCAGATGCGACGACATCACGAACCTCAAGCGAAAAACGGACGGGACACGTCCGTGGCCTACGAACAGGGCGCGGATTCTACCGAAAGCCTGCCGCCCTGCGCCGTTTTTTCCGACCAGTAACGATCCCCTACGGGATTGGATGCTTTTGTGGCGAGGGAGCTTGCTCCCGCTGGGGTGCGAAGCGCCCCCATGAGCGTAATCAATCAACCGAGACGCCGCAGGGTCAGTTTGGGGCTGCTGCGCAACCCAGCGGGAGCAAGCTCCCTCGCCACAGGAATGTCCCCAAGCGTTCGGGCCGTGTGTGTGTTTTGTTGGGCTGGCCTGATCATTACAGGCTCGGCGATCAGGCCTTGGATTAATTTTCCCAGTCACGGTTTCGTCATCTGATTAGGCCACTCTGTCGCCCTTCAAACCTGCACGGAACCCGTCATGCTGCACGCCGAAAACCAGGATCGTCTCTATCTCATCAGCCCGAGCGACGAACAACAGAACCTCGTCGACAGCTTGTCCTTCAATGTGCAGGACCGCCATTGGCTGGTGTATTGCGCCCTCGGCGGCCATCCACATGCCGACCTGCCGGAGACAGACCTGCTGACCGGGATCAGCGTGCTGGAGTTCTATTCCCAGGCAGCCTGAGAATTTCGCCCATAAAAACCCCCTGTGGGAGCGAGTCGGTGTGGGAGCGGGCTTGCTCGCGAAAGCGTTGTGCCAGTCAACATTCATGCAGCTGGCCCACCGCCTTCGCGAGCAAGCCCGCTCCCACACAAGCTCGCTCCCACAGGGGATAGGGGTTTGTTATTTACTCAGCCAGCACCTGGCCAATGGTCGGGTCCTTGAACAGCCGGGTCAGGGCATCGCTCAAGACATCGCTGACCAGCTTGGTATTGGTGTCCTGGTTAGGTGCCATGCCGAAGCGCTGGTCCAGGGACGCACCGTAGCGACCGCTGTAGCGGCGGTTGGCGTTCTGCACGTCGGAGCGGAAGGTCGCGCCGATGGTGGCTTCGGTCACGTACATGCCTTCCTTGGGCGACTGATACTTCAGCTCGGCCAAGGTCACGGTCAGTTGCGGCGCATTCAAGGCGTTGGCGGTCGGCGTGAAGCCCAACAAACGCACCGCGGCTTCAGCCTGGGCCTGCAGCTTGGGCAGGATCTGCGCGCCCTGCACCGTGATCACGCTGGTTTCCGGATACAGCCCACCGCGGGTGCCGAGTGTCGGCGACGGACGACCGTCCACGACCCGCACCACCACCGGCTGGCCACGACCCACAGGCGCCAGTTGGGCATTGAGCTTGGGCTCCGGGTTAAGTTGTTGCGGGCTGTGGGCGCAGCCGACGAGGGTCAGACTGGTCACAGCGATCAAACCGAACAACAGGCGTTGCAACATGCTCTTCTCTCCAGAATCGGGCACAAACAGGCCGGCAGTATAGCGGTGCGCCATCGCGGTGAACTAGCGTCATACGATGAATACTGAAATGTCTGACACGGGCCGTGATTGCCGGTTCCTGTCACCCCACTGTCACGATCCTTACACCGGTATGTCATGGCCCGCTGTCAGGCTTGCTCCAAGCTTCCTGACCCGGTATCCGCTCATGCGCTTCCTCATTTCGCTGTTCACCCCGCGCCCCCATCACCGCAGCTTCGCCCTGCTCGATCGCAACGGCCGTTGCCAGGCGTTCAAGCAGTGCAGCCTGCAACCCATGGGCGAAGGCTGGGTGGAAATCGATGAGATCCGTCTCAACTGGTTGCACCAGCCATTGCCCGCCAGCGCCCGCGTGCAACCGCTTCGTGCCCGCGCACGCAACCGGCAACTGTTGACCATCTGACCGGACGGCTAATAAAAGTCATTAAACACGACCATTTCCCTGCGTTTCTTCGATACAATCTCCCCCCGATTATAAGGACGTCTCCTGATCGGGCCGCGCAACACCGCTGATGCGCTGGTATTGGCACCCCGCACCGCCCACAGAGAGCCGCCCACACAGATCGAGTGAAGCTGGCGCGCTTGCTGTTCCTCCAGGCAAATCACCACTTTTCGCGAATCTGCAGAGCTGTCATTACGCTCGGTCACTGAGCTGTCTGCCCGTTTTGCCTGTCATGTATTCCATGGGGGCAACCAAACCGGGCGCAGTGCCAGGCTGGGACAGCCCTTTTTTGAGGTTCACGTCTTCAAAAGAGCGTGAAAAAACGGGTTTTCACAACTTCACGAGAGTGTGGCGAGCAAATGAAGAGTTTTGCGTCTGAACAAGCACCATTGGCGTCTGAAACAGCCCAACGACACAGGACCGGATATCGCTCAAGAACCGGCGCCTGAAGCCTGTCCGCTACGGATTTGGTTGCACGAACGGATGTCTCGGCCATAAGTCGAATTGCCTGCCCGGCGCTTAAATGAGTTCATGTGACTCTTGAGGCCAGGCTGCATGCATCCGCAGTAGGTGCGAAAAATTGCGAAGATTCGGACATGGCGATCCTGGCCATGGATCACTGGGGCGCAACTGACCTGCCCCGCCACTCCTGGCCGCTATGCCGACAATTTGGTGCTGCAGATTTTGGAGACGCGTTAAATGGCGCATAACGAAGCAGTCGATGTAGTTCTGGTAGGGGCCGGCATCATGAGTGCCACCCTGGCCGTGCTGCTCAAGGAGCTCGACCCCGCGATGTCGCTGGAAGTCGTCGAGCTGATGGATTCCGGTGCCGCGGAGAGTTCCAACCCGTGGAACAACGCCGGTACCGGCCATGCCGGGCTGTGTGAGCTCAACTACACGCCCCAGGCGGCCGACGGCACTGTCGACATCAAGAAAGCCGTGCACATCAACACCCAGTTCGAGGTGTCGAAACAGTTCTGGACGTACCTGACCCAAAAAGGCACGTTCGGCTCCTCCAAGTCTTTCATCGCCCCGGTGCCACACCTGAGCTTCGTGCAAGGCGAGAAAGGCGTGGCGTTCCTGAAGAAGCGTTTCGAGTTGATGCACCAGCATCACGCCTTCGCCGACATGGAATACACCGAAGACAAGGCCAAGATGGCCGAGTGGATGCCGTTGATGATGCCTGGCCGGCCAGACGATGAAGTCATCGCCGCCACCCGCGTCATGAACGGTACCGACGTCAATTTCGGCGCGCTGACCAACCAGTTGCTCAAGCACCTGACCAGCGCCCCGGATACCCAAGTCAAATACTGCAAGCGCGTTACCGGGCTCAAGCGCAACGGCAGCGGCTGGACCGTGAGCATCAAGGACGTCAATTCCGGCAGCACCCGCGAAGTCGACGCCAAGTTTGTATTCCTCGGCGCCGGCGGCGCGGCGCTGCCGCTGCTGCAAGCCTCGGGCATCGAGGAAAGCAAGGGCTTCGGCGGCTTCCCGGTCAGCGGCCAGTGGCTGCGTTGCGACAACCCGGAAGTGGTCAAGCACCACCAGGCCAAGGTCTACAGCCAGGCCGCCGTGGGTTCGCCGCCCATGTCGGTGCCGCACCTGGACACCCGCGTGGTCGACGGCAAGAAATCCCTGCTGTTCGGACCCTACGCCGGTTTCACCACCAAGTTCCTCAAGCACGGCTCGATCATGGACCTTCCGCTGTCGGTACGTGCCGGCAACATCGGCCCGATGCTGGCCGTGGCCCGGGACAACATGGACCTGACCAAGTACCTGATCAGCGAAGTGATGCAATCCATGGAACAGCGCCTGGAATCCCTGCGCCGCTTCTACCCCGAGGCGAAAGCCGAAGACTGGCGCCTGGAAGTGGCCGGCCAACGGGTACAGATCATCAAGAAAGACCCGAAGAAAGGTGGCGTCCTGCAATTCGGCACCGAACTGGTGGCGGCCAAGGACGGCACCCTCGCCGCCCTGCTCGGCGCATCGCCGGGTGCATCGGTGACCGTGTCGATCATGCTGGAACTGATCGAGCGCTGCTTCCCGGACAAGGCCAAGGGCGAGTGGGCTACCAAGCTCGCGGAGATCTTTCCGGCACGGGAAAAAGTGCTGGAAACCGACGCGGCGCTGTATCGCAAGATCAATGTGCAGAACAACATTGCGTTGGAGTTGGTCGAAGACAGCAAGGCGCACAGTTACGCCTGATACCTTGCCGTTAATATAAAAAGCCTCCCGTGCAAAACGGGAGGCTTTTTATTTTCCGCGGTTTTATTTCATGGTGAATTTGATGCGTGTTCCACCGTTGCGAACGTAGCCGTCATAATCTTCAACATCAATCAATTGAGCGACGCAATAATCCGTCGGCTCTGCTTTGACCCAACGACGATAAGGCATTGCCCCTTCACTGACCGGTGTTCGTGCGACATGCCCAAAGCTGAAATGGCAGGTGCGACTGTCTTGCGTGTAGCTGAGGGCCTCTCGCTCGGCGCGCGATTGGGGCAGATAGTACGTCAGCTCCTGGCTCTCACCCGGGACTATCCAAAAATTGTGGCCCGAACTGGCCCAATAATCAGTCCAGCTAAAGCCGCTACCAGGAATAATATCGTCTACCGTGGCATTGTGAATTTCGACATTGACAACTTCATCCCGCGCGTAGGAAGCGGAACTTGCCAGACACGCCGCCAAGGACAACAGCACGCCGGCGATATACTTTTTTTGATCTTCCATGATACATACAACTCCATTAAGAAAATGACGTAAAAGCCACTTGGCTTCGAACGCAAAAGTAATGGAATTTCAAATAAAACAGAACAGCCCGAATGGTGACATAACCTTTCAGAGCGATCTGTAAATAAAAAAGTTAGTTGCATACAAGCGGAATATTCAACGCTCCGAAGAGCGTTGATAGGCGTTGATTCAGCCGCGCGCCTTGTTGATCAACTCGATGTATTCCTCGGCATTACGCTGGTCCTTGATCAGCGCAACGAAATCGTTGCCGTGCTCATCCTTGCCATCGAGGTCATGGCCGGCCTCGACGAAGAACGTCAGGAAGCGCTCGAAATCGTCGACCCGCAGGCCACGGTAGGCCTTGATCAGTTTGTGCAACGACGGCGAAGTGGCATCGACCGGTTCGAAATTGAGGAACAGCTTGATCTGCTCGTCGCCAATTTCGTCGCCAATCACTTGTTTCTTGTCTTTACGCATTGCCGGCTCCAACTCGCACAATTCACGGGGCGGGCAGTTTACCCCCGGCAGGCCCCGGGGCTCAACGCGGGCGTTCGGCGCCGGTGTGCAGGTCGGCCCAGATATGGCCGTTGGCGTAAGTGAGGAACTGCACATAAACCGTGTTGTTGCGCAGCAGATCGATGACCACCCGGTACTGGGCCTGTGGATAAGACAGCGTCAGGGTCTTGCTCGCCTCATCGAAGACTGGCTTCTTCAGGCTTTTGCTTTCGCCGTCGAAGTTGAGGATCACCTGGCTGACGGTCGCTCCTTTATTCAAGGGCTTGCCCTTGAGACGGACCAGCAGGGGCGAAGTGACCGGGATCGGTTGCTGGTTGGACTGGCGCTGGTTACCCAGCACCACCGAATATTCGGTCACTTGCAGCAACTGCTGCTGTTCAGGTTGTTCCTGGCGCACCACCAGGTCATCCGGTGGCAGGAACTGGCTGTGCATCGGCGCGGCCACGGCCGTCAAAGGCAGACTGGCGATCAACAACAAAATGGCGCAACGGCGGATCGATACACGCATGGCAAGCTCCAGGGTCTTGGCCGGGCACTCTAGCATGAGCACCGGCGGTAAAAATAAGCGATCCGGATCAATACATCCGGGCAGCGGGCGCGGCATACTCAAAGAGCCATCAGCGTCGATCTCACTGGCGCATGCCCGTGTGGCGAGGGAGCTTGCTCCCGCTGGGTGGCGCAGCCGCCCCAAACAACAGGCGACTGCGATTCCCCTGGCAAACCGCGTCGACCCGTTTTACGACGGCTGCGCAGCCGAGCGGGAGCAAGCTCCCTCGCCACAGGGATCGTTGTTCGGCAGATCCAGATGTAACGCCCGTTCATTTTGTGTGGAGTGCCCATGTCTTTTTCCGCCCCACCGCTGTTCGCCGCCTGGCGCCAAACCTGGCGGGCCGGTTACACCCTCGAACGCCTGCGCGGCGATCTGGTGGCCGGGCTGACCGTCGGCATTATCGCCATCCCCCTGGCCATGGCCCTGGCGATTGCCGTCGGCGTGCCGCCGCAGCACGGCCTGTACACGGTGTTGGTGGCAGCGCCGCTGATCGCCCTCACTGGCGGCTCACGCTTCAACGTGAGCGGGCCGACAGCGGCGTTCGTGGTCATCCTGCTGCCCATCACCCAGCAATACGGCCTGGGCGGCCTCTTGTTGTGCACCATGCTTGCCGGCCTGATCCTGATCGCCCTGGGCCTGATGCGCGCCGGCCGTTTGATCCAGTACATTCCCTACCCGGTCATCCTCGGTTTCACCGCGGGCATTGGCGTGGTCATTGCCACCTTGCAACTGAAGGACCTGCTGGGGCTGACCACCGCAGGCCAAGCCAAACACTACATCGAACAACTGGGGGAATTGCTCGTGGCGCTGCCCGGTGCCCGTCTCGGCGATGGAGTCATCGGCGCCGCGTGCCTGGCGGTGCTGATTGCCTGGCCGCGCTGGGTGCCCCGGGTGCCTGGGCATCTGGTGGCCCTGCTGGTGGGTACGCTGCTTGGGCTGGCGATGGAAAGCGGCGGATGGCCGATCGCGACGCTGGGCGAACGGTTCAGCTACGTTGTCGATGGCATCGTTCACCCAGGCATCCCACCTTTCTTACCGAGCTTCGACTGGCCCTGGAACCTGCCGGACGGCCAGGGGCATCGGTTGATCCTCTCCTATGACCTGATCCGCCAACTGCTGGCGCCCGCCTTTGCCATCGCCATGCTCGGCGCCATCGAATCCTTGTTGTGCGCGGTGGTGGCGGATGGCATGACCGGCAGCAAGCACGACCCCAACGCCGAGTTGATGGGCCAGGGCCTGGGCAATTTGGTGGCGCCGCTGTTCGGTGGCATCACCGCCACCGCCGCCATTGCCCGCAGCGCCACCAATGTGCGCAGCGGCGCCTCTTCACCGCTGGCCGCGATTATCCACAGCCTCGTGGTGCTGGTGGCGATTGTGCTGCTGGCGCCGCTGTTCAGTTATTTGCCCATGGCCGCACTGGCCGCGCTGTTGGTGATGGTCGCCTGGAACATGAGCGAAGCCGGGCATGTGCTGCACACCCTGCGCATCGCCCCGCGCAGCGACGTACTGGTGCTGCTGACCTGCCTGGGCCTGACGGTGCTGTTCGACATGGTCCTGGCCGTCGCAGTCGGCCTGCTGCTCGCCGCCGGGCTGTTCATCAAGCGCATGAGCGAACTGACCGACAGTGCCGAACTGCCGCGCCACTTCCACCAGGCCCTACTGGACATGCCCGAACATGTACGCTGCTACGGGATCCGTGGGCCGCTGTTCTTCGGCGCGGCGGAAAAGGCCCTGGATGTGCTGCGCCGGTTCGACCCGGGCGTTCGTGTAGTGGTCGTGGACATGAGCGCCGTGCCGATGCTGGACATGACCGCCCTGGCCGCGCTGGAAAATATCCTGAAGGATTACCGCAAGCACGGCATCGGCCTGATCCTGGTGGCGACTGCGCCCAGGGTGCGCCTGAAACTGCGCCGCGCCGGCATTCATCGCGAACAACGTCAGTTGGCGTATGTGCAGACCTTGGAGCAGGCGCGGGTCAAGAGCGAAAAATGGCTAGCCGGTAGCGCGACTCAAGCAAGGCTGGCCTGATCTGTAGCAAGGGAGCCTATGTGGCGAGGGAGCTTGCTCCCGCTGGGCTGCGTAGCAGCCCCTTGGGGTGGAGTTGTGCAATTGCAGGTGGGTGCTCCGCACCCAAGCGGGAGCAAGCTCCCTCGCCACAAAAGCTCTCAGGCCACAGGTGCTAGGCGAATTGGGCGCGCATCCAGGCGTGGTATTGCGCTACGCCAGGCTCGCCTTCGCGGGGCGCCCAATGGGCCAGTTCGCCCTCGCCCACGGGCCGGTAAGGGCCGGCCTTGCATTCGAACATCAGGCTGTCGGCTTCCAGCACCACCAAGCCGTGGTACACGCCAGCCGGCAAGTCGACGCCGAGGCAATCGCCGCCGGCCTGCAGGATGCGCTTGTCCACCACCGCACCGGCCTGGTCAAAAATCAACACCCCCAATCGGCCCTTGAGCACCAGCAAGGTTTCCGCCTTGTCGGCACTCAGGTGACGGTGCGGCGGGATGTAGGTGGAAGGCTGCAAACCCACCGCCATGCGATGGCACGGCTCATCCATCCCATGGAAATTATGGTGCTGCCGCCCGCGAGGATTGGCCGCGGCTTTCTCGGCCAACTCATCGAACAGCGCTTGTTCCAGAAAGCTTGGCCGAGTCATCGATTACATGCCCTTGACGGCGAAGATGCCATTGGCGTTGCGCCAGTAACCTTTGTAGTCCATGCCATAACCGAAGATGTAGCGGTCGATGCATGGCAGGCCGACGAAATCGGCTTTCAAGTCCGGCCGCGCCTTGCGGTCATGGTCCTTGTCGATCAGCACGGCGGTGTGCACGGCACGGGCGCCGGCGTGTTTGCAGAAGTCGATGATTGCGCCCAGGGTGTGACCTTCGTCGAGGATGTCATCGATGATCAGCACGTCGCGGTCGATGAACGAGACTTCCGGCTTGGCTTTCCAAAACAGATCGCCGCCGCTGGTTTCGTTGCGATAACGCGTCGCGTGCAGGTAGGACGCTTCCAGGGGGAAGTTCAGGTAGGTCAACAGCTTGCCGGAGAAAATCAGCCCGCCGTTCATCACGCAGAACACCACCGGATTGGCATCGGCCAGTTGCTCGTTGATTTGCGCACCGACACGGGCGATGGCCGCTTCGACTTCGGCTTCGGTGTACAGGCAGTCAGCCTCTCGCATGATTTGACGGATATGCTCGAGATCAGCGGACATGGCGCTCTCCAAGGGGCAGGGTTCGGAAAAGCCGGCAAAGGTACGCATCCCGCCCGGCCAGATCAAGCGTTTGTGGACTAACGTTCTGTATTGTCTATAGGACAACACCCTCGGATAGATTAATCTAGGCCGGTTTTTTTGCCCGCCGCCGGAGCCTTCCCCATGCCCATCCTCGAGATCCGCCACCCGCTGATCAGACACAAACTCGGCCTGATGCGCCGCGCCGATATCAGCACGAAGAACTTCCGTGAACTGGCCCAGGAAGTCGGTGCCCTGCTCACCTACGAAGCCACCAAGGACCTGCCGCTGGAGTCCTACGAAATCGACGGCTGGGCCGGTACGGTCCAGGTCGAGAAAATCGCCGGCAAGAAAATCACCGTGGTGCCGATCCTGCGCGCCGGCATCGGCATGCTCGAGGGCGTCCTGAGCCTGATCCCCGGGGCCAAGGTCAGCGCCGTGGGCGTGGCTCGCAACGAGCAGACCCTGCAAGCGCACACCTACCTGGAAAAACTGGTGCCGGAAATCGACGAGCGCCTGGCGATGATCATCGACCCGATGCTCGCCACTGGCAGCTCCATGGTCGCCACCATCGACCTGCTGAAAAAAGCCGGTTGCCGGGACATCCGCGCCATGGTGCTGGTCGCGGCCCCCGAAGGCATCAAGGCCGTGCAGGACGCCCACCCGGATGTGACCATCTACACCGCGTCCATCGACCAGAAACTCAACGAACATGGCTACATCATCCCGGGCCTGGGCGATGCCGGCGACAAGATCTTCGGCACCAAGCAGAAGGACGCTTGAGCATGCAAGACGAGTTCAACGATCCGCTCTGGCGCCAGATCCTGTCCGGTGCCCAGATGCTGTTCGTCGCCTTCGGCGCGCTGGTATTGATGCCGCTGATCACCGGGCTGGACCCTAACGTGGCGCTGTTCACCGCCGGCCTGGGAACGATCCTGTTCCAGGTCGTCACTGGGCGCCAGGTACCGGTGTTCCTGGCCTCGAGCTTTGCCTTCATCACCCCGATCATCCTCGCCAAGGGCCAGTTCGGCCTGGCCGCGACCATGGGCGGCGTGATGGCGGCGGGTTTCGTCTACACCTTCCTGGGCCTGGCGGTGAAGATCAAGGGCACCGGGTTCATCGATCGGCTGCTGCCGCCGGTGGTGATTGGCCCGGTGATCATCTCCATCGGCCTGGCCATGGCGCCGATTGCCGCCAACATGGCGATGGGCAAGGCCGGCGACGGCGCCGAGCTGATTCATTATCAGACCGCGATGATGATTTCGATGCCGGCCCTGCTCACGACCTTGATCGTCGCGGTGTTCGGCAAAGGCATTTTCCGCCTGGTGCCGATCATTTCCGGCGTGCTGGTGGGCTTTGCCATGGCGTTTTTCTTCGGTGTCGTGGACACCGCGAAAATCGCCGCCGCGCCATGGTTCGCCCTGCCGGCGTTCACCGCGCCGGAGTTCAACTGGCAGGCGATCCTGTTCATCGTGCCGGTCGCCCTGGCGCCGGCCATCGAGCACATCGGTGGGGTGATTGCCGTAGGCAGCGTGACCGGTCGCGACTACCTGAAAAAACCCGGCCTGCATCGCACGCTGCTGGGTGACGGCATTGCCACCACCACCGCCGGCCTGTTCGGCGGCCCGCCCAACACCACCTACGCCGAAGTGACCGGCGCGGTGATGCTGACCAAGAACTACAACCCGAAGATCATGACCTGGGCGGCGATCTTTGCCATCAGCCTGGCGTTCATCGGCAAGTTCGGCGCGCTGCTGCAAAGCATCCCGGTGCCGGTGATGGGCGGGATCCTGTGCCTGTTGTTCGGTTCGATTGCGGCGGTGGGCATGAACACGCTGATCCGCCACAAGATCGACCTGGGCGAGGCGCGCAACCTGGTGATCGTTTCGGTGACGCTGGTGTTCGGCATCGGCGGCGTGCTGGTGGGCACCGGCACCGGCCCGGACGACTTCGGCCTCAAAGGCATCGCGCTGTGCGCGGTGGTGGCGATCGCGCTGAACCTGCTGCTGCCGGGTAATGACGGTTGGAAGCAGAAGAAGGTGGATGAGCCGCTGATTTAAAAGTTCTGTTGTCTGACAGGCCCTCTTCGCGAGCAAGCCCGCTCCCACACTTGATCCTCAGCGTACACAAACTTTGTGAACGACAAAGATCCAATGTGGGAGCGGGCTTGCTCGCGAAGGGGCCGCTGAAATCTACAGAGCTATCGGCGCCCGTTCGCAGAGGGTACTCAACGCCTTCGCCCACTGCGGCTCATCATTGAGGCAAGGCACCAACACCAATTCATCCCCTCCCGCTTCGCGGAACTGCTCGCGGCCGCGATCGCCGATTTCCTCCAGGGTTTCAATGCAGTCGGCGACGAACGCCGGGCACATTACCAACACCTTCTTCACGCCGCTTTTAGCCAGCTCCTCCAAGCGCGCCTCCGTGTAGGGTTCGATCCACTTGGCCCGTCCCAAGCGCGACTGGAACGACACCGACCATTTGCCGTCCGCCAGCCCCATGCGTTGGGCGAACAGTTCGGCCGTACGGATGCATTGCGCGCGGTAACAGGTGGCCATGACCTCCGGCGGCGCGTTCTTGCAGCAGTCGGCATCCTTGAAGCAATGGAACCCCGTTGGGTCGAGCTTGGTCAGGTGCCGTTCCGGCAGGCCGTGAAAACTCAACAACAGATGATCGTGTTCCTGCATCAGGTACGGCTTGGCGCTGGTGACCAGGGCGTCGAGGTATTCCGGCTGATCGTAGAACGGCTGGAGGATCGAAAACTGCACATCGAGTTTCTTTTCCCGCACGACCCGCTTGGCCTCCTCGATCACCGTGGTCACGGTGCTGTCGGCGAACTGCGGGTACAACGGCGCCAAGGTGATCTTCTTGTGTCCCTGGCTCGCCAGCCGCACGAGCGCCGATTCAATGGACGGCTCGCCATAACGCATCGCCAGTTCCACCGGGCCCTGGGTCCACTGCGCGGTCATGGCCTGTTGCAGCCGGCGACTGAGCACCACCAGCGGCGAACCCTCCTCCCACCAGATCGAGGCGTAGGCATGGGCCGACTGCTCGGGACGCTTGATCAGGATCAGCGATACCAGCAAGCGCCGCACCGGCCATGGCAGGTCGATGACATACGGATCCATCAGGAATTGATTGAGGTAGCGGCGCACATCGGCCACCGAGGTGGAGGCAGGCGAACCCAGATTCACCAGAAGCAACGCGTGATCGGTCATGCAACGTCCTATTTCAAAGGCGGCTGGACAAGTCTTCCAGGGCCGCGGGCAAATCAGTGAACCGGAATGTGAAACCCGCCGCCTGCAATCGGGCCGGCGTGGCGCGCTGGCCGCCGAGCAACAGCAAGGACAATTCCCCCAGCGTGACCTTCAGCGCAAGCTCCGGCATCGGCACCACGGCCGGCCGATGCAAGACGCGCCCCAGGGCCTTGGCAAAATCGCGGTTGCGCACCGGGTTCGGCGCGCACGCATTATAAGGACCGCTGGCATCGGTGCGGTGCAGAAGAAAATCAATCAGGGCGATTTGATCGTCAATATGAACCCATGGCATCCACTGCCGACCATTGCCGATACGCCCGCCCAGCGCCAGTTTGAACGGCAGCAGCAGCCGCGACAAAAAGCCGCCCTCGGCAGACAGGACCAGGCCGGTACGCACCAGCACCACGCGCAGGCCCAAGGCCTCGGCCCGCTGCGCGGTTTCTTCCCAGGCGATGCACAACTGGCTGGCGAAATCTTCGCTCACCGGCCCCGACTCCTCGGTCAACTCACGCTCGCCACCATCGCCGTACCAACCCACCGCGGAACCGGAAATCAACACCTGCGGTTTCTGCTCGCAACGCCCCAGCCACGCCAGCAAAACTTCCGTCAACGTGATGCGACTGCTCCACAACAGCATCTTGCGTTTATGGCTCCAGGGACGGTCGGCAATCGGTGCTCCCGCGAGGTTGACCACCGCATCCACCGGCTCGTCAATTTCGTCGAGCCTGGCGACGCCCCGCACCGATGTCCCGCAGATTTTCGCCACCTCTTCGGGTCGACGACTCCATACCGTCAAGCGATGCCCCTGCTGCAACCAGAGGCGGCAGAGCTGACGTCCGATCAAACCAGTACCGCCGGTCAGCAATATGTGCATGAGATGTTCCTCGCATCGCGTTTTACCCGGCCCATTAGTCTATTTTTATAGGTAGGGATTTTTCGTATCGGACAGGGTCTGTGTTTAACAATAGGACAACCTGTCCAAACGCGAACGGTAAAACTTATACCAAAAACCAAAATTGTACAGGTTTAATCGACGGCGTAGTCTGTACAGAAAGGTAAACGAGGCCCTCATGACTGTACCTATCGCAATCATCGGCACCGGCATCGCCGGACTTTCAGCCGCCCAGGCCCTGACGGAGGCCGGGCATGTCGTTCAACTCTTCGATAAAAGCCATGGCAGTGGCGGACGCATGTCGAGCAAGCGCAGCGATGCCGGCGCGCTGGACATGGGCGCGCAATACTTCACCGCTCGCGACCGCCGCTTTGTCACGGAGGTCCAGCGCTGGCAAGCCAACGGCTGGGCCGCGGAATGGAACCCGCAGCTCTACAACTTCCAGAATGGACAATTGAGCCCATCGCCGGACGAGCAGACCCGCTGGGTCGGCACCCCGCGCATGAGCGCCATCACCCGCGCCTTGCTCGACAAGCTGCAAGTGCAGTTTTCCTGCCGGATCACCGAGGTGTACCGCGGCCAGGAACATTGGCATCTGCAGGACGCGGAAGGTTTCACCCATGGCCCCTTTGGCCAAGTGGTGATTGCCACACCCGCGCCCCAGGCCACCGCGTTGCTGGCGGCCGTACCGAAACTGGCTGCGGTGGCCGCCGGCGTGAAGATGGACCCGACCTGGGCCGTGGCGCTGGCTTTCGAAGCACCGTTGGATACGCCCATGGAAGGCTGCTTCGTGCAGGACAGCCCGCTGGACTGGCTGGCACGCAACCGCAGCAAACCGGGACGCGACAGCAAACTCGACACTTGGGTACTGCACGCCACCAGCGACTGGAGCCGGCAGCACATCGACCTGTCCAAGGAAGCGGTGATCGAACACCTGCACGGCGCGTTCGCTGAGCTGCTGCACAGTGCGATGCCCGCCCCGAGCTTCAGCGTGGCCCATCGCTGGCTCTACGCCCGCCCCGCCGGCAGCCACGAATGGGGCGCCCTGGCCGATGCCGACCTGGGCCTGTATGTATGCGGCGACTGGTGCCTGTCCGGCCGGGTCGAAGGCGCATGGCTCAGCGGCCAGGAGGCAGCACGCCGCCTGCATGCCAGCCTGCAATAAGATCGCGCGTTAGCGCTCGTCATCCGCTGCTGTCGAACGAGACAGCAGCCTGCCTGCGACACTCATTGCGTCAGTCCCTTCGATAAATCCAATTGACTTGCACACATTCGGACCTATGATGGAAATATTGTACAGAGCAAAAAATCTGTACAAGATTTAGCTATCAGAGGTCGCCCATGTCCAAAGCAGCCATCGCCAAACCCAGAATCGCCATCAGCGCCTGCCTGATGGGGGCTGAAGTTCGCTTCAATGGCGGGCACAAGCAATCGCCATTGTGCAGCCGCACCCTCGTCGAGTACTTCGATTTCGTGTCGGTGTGCCCTGAAGTCGCTATCGGCCTGGGTATTCCTCGCGAACCGATCCGCCTGGTGGGCGACCCCGAACACCCCGAGGCGCTCGGCACGGTGAATCGCGACCTCGACGTGACCCGGCCACTGGCCGACTACGGGCGGCAGATGGCGGGTGAACTGGATGACATCTGCGGCTACATCTTCATGCAGAAATCGCCCTCCTGCGGACTGGAGCGGGTCAAGGTCTACGACCACAACGGCGTGACCCAGGACGGCGGCGGGCGCGGCATCTATGCCCAGGCCTTTTGCGAACGCCATCCCGACCTGCCGGTGGAGGAAGACGGTCGCCTCAACGACCCGGTGCTACGGGAAAACTTCCTGACCCGGGTGTTTGCCTATGCCGCCTGGCAATCCCTGCGCCGCCAGGGCCTGACCCGTCGCGACCTGATCGAATTTCACTCGCGCTACAAATACCTGCTCATGGCCCACAACCCGGAGCAGTACAAGGCCCTGGGCAAACTACTGGGCACCATGGGCAAGGCCGATGCCAACGAGCTAGGCCCACGCTATTTCAGCGCATTGATGGCCGCCCTGAAGAAATGCGCCACCCGCCGCACCCACACCAACGTGCTGCAACACCTGAGCGGGTATCTCAAGCGCGACATCGACGCCGAGGACAAACAAGAGGTGCAGCACCTCATCGGGCAATATCGCCTCGGCATCGTGCCCTTGGTAGTGCCGCTGACATTGCTCAAGCATCACCTGCGCCAGCACCCCGATCCTTACCTGGCGCAGCAGGTCTACCTGCAACCGCACCCGGAAAACCTTAGCTTGCGAAACGCTATCTAATGAAGAACGACCCCGACGCCAGCGCCCGCGAAGACTTGGGGGCCGATTTTGCCCAGGCCTTGGCCCAAGGCTGGCTGCCCATTCGCGAAGTCGCCCGGCAGACCGGGGTCAACGCCATCACGCTACGGGCCTGGGAGCGCCGGTACGGCCTGATCGTGCCGCACCGCACACCCAAGGGTCACCGACTGTTCAATGCCGAGCATGTACAACGGATCCGGAACATCCTCACGTGGATCGATCGTGGCGTTGCGGTGAGCAAGATCAAGCCGTTGCTGGACACACCAGCGCCGACCGAAACCACACAGCCGGCGGAGAACGACTGGCAGCGTCAGCGCCACGCCTTGGTGCTGGCGGTGACGCAACTGGCCGAGCGCCAGGTCGATGACCTGATCAACCAGGCGATGGCGCTGTATCCACCCTGGACCGTGTGCGAGCAATTACTCCTGCCATTGCTGGCCGACCTGCACCTGCGCTGGCAAGGCCAGTTCGGTGCGCAGTTGGAACGCGTCTTCCTGTACTCGTGGCTGCGCAGCAAGTTCGGCAGCCGGATCTATCACAACAACCGCCAACTGCGCGGCGCGCCCCTGTTGCTGGTCAATCAATCGGACCTGCCCCTGGAGCCGCACCTGTGGCTCACCGCCTGGCTGGCCAGCAGCGCCGATTGCCCAGTGGAAGTGCTCGACAGCCCGCTCCCGGCGGGCGAGCTGGCCCTGGCGGTCGAACGTCTCAAGGCCCGTGGCGTCCTGTTGTATTCCAGTCACGCCCTCAACCTGTCCCAACTGCCCAGGCTATTGGGCGCAATTGATTGCCCAATCATCATTGCCGGCCCAGCCGCGTCGATCCACCACGCCCGGCTATCCACAGGCGTCTCGATGATCGAGGTGTCCTGGGCCGAAGACCCGCTATCGGCTCACCGCGAACTGAGTCGCCGAGAACTCCTTTAGATGAAGAACAGCATGCGATTGATCTGGCTGCGCAGCGACTTGCGCCTGCGCGACAACACCGCCCTGGCGGCCGCCGCAGCCCAAGGGCCTTGCGTGGCGGTGTACCTGACCAGCCCCGAGCAATGGCGTGCACATGATGACGCACCGTGCAAGATCGATTTCTGGCTGCGCAACCTCGGCGCGTTGAGCGCGGCCCTGGATGAATTGAACGTCCCGCTCTTGATCCGCGAGGCAGCGCATTGGCACCAGGCTCCGCACGTGCTGCTCACGCTATGTCGCGAACTGAACATCAGCGCCGTGCATGTCAATGAAGAGTACGGCGTGAATGAAACGCGACGCGACGCCGAGGTCGCCCATGCCTTGAATGACCAGGGCATCGAGTTTCACAGTCACCTCGATCAACTGCTGTTCAAGCCCGGCAGCGTGCTGACCAAGACCGGCAATTATTTCCAGGTGTTCAGTCAGTTCCGCAAGGTCTGCTACAACCGCCTGCATTTCTCATTGCCGAGCCTGGTCGCCACACCGCCGCGGCAGGCGCCCACCGGTATTGCCCGCGACCCGGTACCGATGCAAGTCGATGGATTCGCCCCGCCCAGTGAAGCATTGCGCGCCCTCTGGCCCGCCGGTGAAACCGAAGCCCGGCGGCGCCTGGACAGTTTTGTCGACCAGCACCTCGACGATTACCAGCACGAACGGGACTTCCCGGCCCGGCCCGGCACCAGCCAACTCTCGGCGTACCTGGTGGCTGGGGTGGTGTCGCCGCGTCAGTGCCTGCATGCAGCGCTGCAAGCCAACCAGGGAGAATTCGAAAGCGGAAGTGCCGGTGTTGTGACCTGGATCAATGAATTGCTCTGGCGTGAGTTCTATAAACATATTCTGGTGGGCTATCCGCGCGTGTCGCGTCATCGCGCGTTCCGCCCGGAAACCGAGGCGCTGGCGTGGCGCAGGGCCCCCGCGGAACTGGAGGCCTGGAAACAGGCGCGCACCGGCTTGCCGATCATTGATGCGGCCATGCGCCAATTGATGGAGACCGGCTGGATGCACAACCGTTTACGGATGGTCGTGGCCATGTTTTTGACCAAGAACCTGTTGATCGATTGGCGCGAAGGCGAGCGCTTTTTCATGCAGCACCTGATCGACGGCGACTTGGCCGCCAACAATGGCGGCTGGCAATGGAGCGCCTCCACTGGCACCGACTCGGCGCCCTGGTTTCGCATCTTCAATCCGTTGAGCCAGTCGGAAAAATTCGATCGCGAAGGATTATTCATCAAACATTGGTTACCTGAGTTGAACGATCTCGATAAACGAAGTGTCCACCGCCCTAATGTGCAAGGCGAATTGTTTGGCAATACAAACTACCCGGCACCGATTGTTGATCTGGCCCAGTCCCGGGCACGGGCGCTGGCAGCGTTCAGAAGCCTGCCGACGCGACAGGACGCAGCCCTTGAAGGGACGGGCGATTAGCGAACATGAAATTACCGGTCTCCGGGATGCATTATTTATCCGATGACATATAGTCTTACTAATCGCAGGAACTCGACTGAAGCGGTGTATCAGAGCCCTGCGCAAGCGAAAGGAGTATGGAATGGGTGTACGACCGCCACGGCGCTACTGGCTTACCGGAGCTGGAAACGGAATCGGCGCTTCGTTGGCTGAAGCGATACTCGAGACGGGTGCCTACCTGGCCGTCAGTTCGAACTCGGCCCGATCCTGCGAAACCCTTTCGATACGTTATCCCGGACAGGTGCTGATAGCGCCCGGCAATTTGACCGACAGCCAGACCGTGCGCGAGATCGGCGAACACATCACTCGACAATGGGGCGCGCTGGATCAGGTGATCCTCAATGCCGGCACGGCTGAGTACGTTGACGGGCAGCCCGCCGATCACACATTGATCGAGCATATCGTGCGCAGCAACCTGCTGGCCGCCAGTTTCTGCATCGAAGTGGCCATGCCCTTGTTACGCGCCGGGATTGAATCTCATCTGGTGGGTATCGCCAGCCTGGCAACCTACCTGCCGCCTTCGCAAATCGAAGCGGGGGGCAACGGGATGCGTCATCTGTTCGAATCGGCTCGGGCAGAGCTGGCCCCCGCCGGCATCGATGTGACGTTGGTGCACCCGGGGTTCGACGACCCATCGCTGGAGCCCGACGATTGTTTCCCGGCCCCGTGCCACTGGTCGCCAGAGGAAGCCGCGCGACAGGTGCTGGATCATTTGGTCGAACGTCCCCGGGAAGTTGCGCTCCCCATTGCCTCCATGACCGGGCTCTGGCCCCTGCCCTCATCCACCGAAACCCTGCAAGCCGACTCGGGCTCATGCCAGGCAAAAAACGGCAGTCCGATCAAGGGACGCCCCTGAGCCGCCGATTGCCTTACACTGCGCACCATGAAAACCATCCCCCTCCATGAAATCCAGGCACCGGCGGTTACGTGCTCGACGTGCGCGGCGTGCTGCTGTCAGTTGGAAGTGATGCTGATCACCGACACCGGGGTCCCGGAGCGTTTTATCGACACGGACGATTGGGGTGGGGAAGTGATGCTGCGGCTTGACGACGGATGGTGCGCTGCCCTGGATCGCGACAGCATGATGTGCACCATCTACGAAAAGCGCCCACTGATCTGCCGCGAGTTCGAGATGGGCGCACCGGAATGCTTGGAAGAACGCCAGGGCATTGCCACGGCGTATCGGTAGAAGATGCTCGGCTTTTGAGGGCATGCAGCGCTATTCACTCAGCAGGATGATAAACCTGTGGCGAGGGAGCTTGCTCCCGCTTGAGTGCGAAGCGCTCATAAAATAGGCTGCTGCGCAGCCAGCGGGAGCAAGCTCCCTCGCCACAATGAATCAAACAACCCTTAAGTGAGCAACATTGCCAAGGGTTCGAGCTTTACAGCGGCATCGTGTAATGCAGCGCGTAGCTTTCCACACCGTCGTTGGTCGACTTGATACCCGCGTTGGAGTAGTGAGTGGCGCGAATGCCCACTTCATGCCCACCATTGAAGCGCAGGCCGAACCCGATGCGATCTTCGAACTGGAAGGCCGTGCCGAGCTTGTTGTCTTCCACTTGGGTATTGGCGAACAACGCGACACCGACACCTGCCTCGATGTAAGGCTTCACGTTCTGGCCGGAAAATTCGTACACGAACACGGGCGAGAACGACAGGCTGTGGTTGCTGGATGCTTCGTCCCCGTCCCAATAGGTATAGGCGCCGCTCCAGTAGCCGGTCAGGCGGCCGACGTCACTTTGCAACCAGCTCTTGTCCCAGTCGAACTGCATGCCCAGGCGATAGGTCATGGTCGAGTCGCTGGTCTGGCCCACCCCAAACTCCACACCCGCTGCCTGCGCAGTGTAAGTGTGCCCCAACAACGCAGCCGCAAACGCGGCAAAGCAGAATAAGCGCTTCATTAGAAACATCCTTTTCCGAACAGACTTAGTCGATTTTGTTACAAACACTCAAAGCTATAGAAATCCACGCTAAAACAGAAGTTCAGCAGGAATTACCTAATTTTCACGTTTTTTTTACAGCTCGAAGCTTCGCACAACGCCAGACGAATGCCATAGCGTTGGTAGGATTTTTCTTAGATGTATCGGATCGGCACTCGTCCAGAAGTGCGTTTCGCTGGCAGGTCCTTCAGACAACAACCCTCGCTCAATCAACAGGCGTTGAAGTTGCCGGGCCACCGCCGCCCCCGTGTCGATGAGGCTGATATGTTCAGGAATCATCCTCTCGAGCAATGGCTTGAGGAACGGATAGTGCGTGCACCCCAGGATCAGCGTATCGCAACCGGCCGCCAGCAACGGCTCGATGTACTGGTGCAGCAGTTGATACAGGGCTGGGCTTTGCAGGTCACCCGTTTCGATCAGTTCCACCAAACCCGGACACGGCTGCGTGATGACCCGCACATCGCTGGCGAAACGGTCGAGCAGCGCGGCGAACTTGGCGCTCTGCAAAGTGCCGGTGGTGGCCAATACGCCGACGATACCGCTGCGGGTTGCGGCGGCCGCCGGCTTGACCGCCGGCTCCATGCCAACGATGGGCCACTGGGGAAAATCACGGCGCAGGTCGGCAACGGCAGCCACCGTTGCGGTGTTGCAGGCAACGACCAACGCCTTGGCGCCCTGGCCCAGGAGAAAGTCAGCAATGATCGCGCAGCGTTGCCGGATGTATTCCGGGGTCTTTTCGCCGTAGGGAATATGCCCACAGTCTGCCACGTACAACAGCGACTCATTGGGCAGCAGTCGACGGATCTCCCCCAGTACCGACAGCCCGCCGACACCTGAGTCGAGCACACCGACCGGCGCTTCACTCATGTGGATCACCGCAGACGCTGCAACCTGGGTCACGCTTGACCCGCAGCTCACGGAACCGTGTACCCAAGGCATCGATCAACAGCAGACGCCCCACCAGCGGTTCACCGAAGCCGGCGAGCAACTTCAAGGCTTCAAGGGCTTGCAAGCTGCCCACCAAGCCCACCAGCGGCCCGATCACGCCGGCTTCGCTGCAGGTCAGCTCGGCTTCGCTGCCGTGGCCGTAGAGGCAGTGGTAGCAAGGGCTTTCGGGGCGGCGCGGGTCGAAGACCGACAACTGCCCTTCCAGGCGAATCGCCGCGCCACTGACCAACGGTTTGCCCGCCGCGACACAGGCCGCGTTCACCGCTTCGCGGGTCGAGAAGTTGTCCGAGCAGTCGAGCACCACATCCACCGCCCCGACCGCCGCGGCCAGGCTGTCTTCGTCCATGGCCGCTCGGTGAGGCACCAACCGAACCTCGGGGTTGATCGCCCCCAGGCGCCGCATCGCCGAATCGACCTTGCTCAGGCCGACGCTGTCGGTGTCGTGGATGATCTGGCGTTGCAGGTTGGTCAGGTCGACGCTGTCGAAATCCGCCAGGTGCATCTCGCCCACGCCAGCGGCAGCCAGGTACAACGCTACCGGGGCGCCGAGCCCGCCGAGCCCGATGATCAACACCCGGCTTTGCTTGAGACGCAACTGGCCGTCGATGTCGACGTGCTGCAACAGAATCTGCCGGCTGTAGCGCAACAGCTCCTGATCGTTCAGCACGGCAGGCACCCCAGACTGATGCGTTCATGAGCGCCGAGGTCCTTGCGGCTGTGGACTTGCGTGAAACCTTGGGCGCTCAGCAAATCGCGCACCGCTTCGGCCTGATCGTATCCGTGCTCTAGCATCAGCCAGCCACCCGGTTCCAGGTGAGCCGGGGCCTCGGCCACGATCTGGCGCAGATCGTCGAGCCCGTCGGGCCCGGCCACCAAGGCACTGGCCGGCTCGAAACGCACGTCGCCCTCGGCCAGGTGCGGATCGCTGGCCGCAATGTACGGCGGGTTGCTGATGATCAACTGGAAACGCTCGCCTTCCAAAGCGCTGAACCAGTGGCTGCTCAACACCGTAACGTTGCGCAGGTCCAGGCGCTGGCGATTGCGTTCGGCCAAGGCTACGGCTTCCAACACCCGGTCGACCGCCGTGACCTTCCAGGCCGGGCGCTCGCTGGCCAAGGCCAGGGCAATCGCGCCGCTGCCGGTGCCCAGGTCCAGGACCCGGGCCGGTGTTGCCGGCAACAAGGCCAACGCGGTTTCCACCAGCAGCTCGGTGTCGGGACGCGGGATCAGGGTATGGGGCGCGACTTCCAGGTCGAGCTTCCAGAAGCCTTGTTGCCCAAGAATGTAGGCCACCGGCTCGCCGGAACGCCGCCGCCGCAGGTATTCGGAGAACAGCAACGCCGCCTCGCTGGGCACGATCCGCTCCGGCCAGGTGTGCAGGAAGCTGCGGGACTTGCCCAAGGCAGCGGCCAGCAACAACTCGGCGTCCAGCCGTGGCGTGGGTGAATCCGGCAGTTCGGCGGCGCGTAACAGACTGGCGATGATGGTCATTTATTCACCTGTGCTCACTCGCCAATCGCCGCCAACTGGTCGGCCTGGTATTCGGCCAACAAAGGCTCGATCACCGCATCGACACCACCGGCAAGGATCTCGTCCAGGGAATACAGGGTCAGGTTGACGCGATGGTCGGTGACCCGGCCCTGGGCGAAGTTGTAGGTACGGATCCGCTCGGAACGATCGCCCGAGCCGACCAGCAACTTGCGCTCGCTGGCGATGGCGTTGGCGGCGGCACTGGTCTGTTGGTCGTTGAGCTTGGCCGACAACCAGGCCATCGCCCGCGCACGGTTCTTGTGCTGGGAACGTTCTTCCTGGCACTCGACCACGATGCCCGAGGGCAAGTGCGTGATACGGATCGCCGAGTCGGTCTTGTTGACATGCTGGCCGCCCGCGCCGGAGGAACGGTACGTGTCGACCCGCAGGTCCGCCGGGTTGATCTCGATGGCTTCCTGTTCGTCCGGCTCAGGCAATACCGCCACGGTGCAGGCCGAGGTGTGGATGCGCCCCTGGGATTCGGTGGCCGGCACGCGTTGCACGCGGTGGGCGCCGGATTCGAACTTCAGCTTGCCGTAGACATTGTCGCCCTCGACCCGGGCGATGACTTCTTTATAGCCGCCGTGTTCGCCCTCGTTCTCCGAGAGAATTTCCACCCGCCAACCGCGACGCTCGGCATAACGCGAATACATGCGGAACAGGTCGCCAGAAAAAATCGCCGCCTCGTCGCCGCCGGTGCCGGCACGGATCTCAAGGAACACGTTGCGCCCGTCATTCGGGTCCTTGGGCAGCAGCATGCGTTGCAGGCTGCTTTCCAGTTCGAGCAATTGCTCCTTGGCTTCGCGGACTTCCTCCACGGCCATTTCACGCATGTCCGGGTCGCTGTCCTTGAGCAGCGCCTGGGCGCCTTCGAGATCGCCCTGCACTTTAAGCAACTGTTTATAAGTGGTAACAATCGGCTCGACTTCCGCGTATTCCTTGGAATAGGTGCGGAATTTGTTCTGGTCGCAAATGACTTCGCCATCGCCCAGCAAGGCGGTCAGTTCTTCGAAACGGTCCTGGAGGATGTCCAGTTTGTTGAGCAGTGACGCTTTCATTGCGGTTTTTTATCCGAAAAGCTATCCGGTGAGCCCTCACCGAGGGCAAAGAGTTCCTGGGCCATGGCCAGCGCATCGAGGCGGCCCTCGGCGGTCAGCTTCTTGAGCTGGACACTGGGGGCATGGAGCAATTTGTTGGTCAGGCCGCGGGCCAGTTGCACCAGCACCTCTTCGGCACTACCGCCGTTGGCCAGCAGGCGCTGGGCCTTTTGCAGCTCCTCGTCGCGCAGGCGCTCGCTCTGTTGACGATACGCCTTGAGCACATCCACCGCAGCCAGCTCGCGCAGGCGCACCATGAAGTCCTCGGCGCCGACACTGATCATCTCCTCCGCCGCCTGGGCCGCGCCCTGCCGGCTCTTGAGGTTCTCGGCGACCACCTCGTGCAAGTCGTCGACGCTGTAGAGGTAAACGTCGTCCAACTCGCCGACTTCCGGCTCGATGTCCCGGGGAACGGCGATGTCCACCATGAAAATCGGCTTGTGCTTGCGCAGCTTCAGGGCACTTTCCACGGCGCCCTTGCCAAGAATCGGCAACTGGCTGGCGGTGGAACTGATGACGATGTCGCTGTGCACCAACTCGGCGGGAATGTCCGACAGCAGCACCGCATGGGCACCGAACTGTTCGGCCAGGGTACTGGCCCGTTCCAGGGTGCGGTTGGCAACGACGATACGTTTCACACCCAGGTCATGGAGATGGCGGGCGACCAGGGTGATGGTCTCGCCGGCGCCGATCAGCAGCGCCTGGCTGCGTTGCAAATCACTGAAAATCTGTTTCGCCAGGCTGACCGCGGCAAACGCCACGGACACCGGGTTCTCGCCAATGGCGGTGTCGGTGCGCACCTGTTTGGCGGCGTTGAACGTCGCCTGGAACAGGCGCCCCAGCAGCGGGCCGACGGTGCCGGCCTCGCGGGCCACGGCGTAGGCCGACTTCATCTGGCCGAGAATCTGTGGCTCGCCCAGCACCAGCGAATCGAGCCCCGAGGCGACGCGCATCATGTGACGAACGGCCGCATCGTCTTCGTGCACATAAGCACTGGCGCGCAGCTCTTCAAGGCTCAAATCATGGTATTCGGCCAACCAGCGCAACACTGAATCGGACGAAACGTGATCCTGTTCTATATAGAGCTCGCTGCGATTGCAGGTGGAGAGGATCGCAGCTTCGCGGCTGTCGGTCAGTCGGCAGAGCTGCTGCAAGGCCTCGACCAGCTGCTCAGGCGTAAAGGCCACGCGCTCGCGGACGTCTACTGAAGCAGTCTTGTGGTTGATACCGAGTGCAAGGAAGGCCATTCAAGGTCGCTGATGGTGACGTGAAGCCGGCAATTGTCCTACTTCGTCAGATCCAGAACAACTACTCCATCTCTATCGCCCGGCCCTGGAGGGTAAATCGACGGGGCGGTTATGTTTGCCCCAAGGCTTGTGTCATGATGATCCGACCGCAGGTTAGTCGTCCTCTTCCTATATGAATAGATCTTCCGCGTTGCTCCTCGCTCTCGCCGTGCTCAGCGGCTGCCAGTCCATGGCCCCCGTTTCGACGGACGGTACGCCGCCCGTCGAAGACAGCGTGCAGGCCCCTGAAAAACCCAAGGTCTACGGCTCCTTCAGCGAAGAAACCATCTTCAGCCTGTTGAGCGCCGAACTGGCAGGCCAGCGCAATCGCTTCGACATTGCGCTGGACAACTACGTGACCCAGGCCATCAATACCCAGGACCCGGGCATCTCCGAGCGGGCATTTCGCATTGCCGAATACCTGGGCGCCGACCAACCCGCGCTCGATACGGCGCTGATCTGGGCCAGGAATGCCCCGGACGACCTCGAAGCGCAGCGCGCCGCCGCCGTGCAACTGGCCCGGGCCGGGCGCTACGACGACTCCATGGTGTATATGGAGAAAGTCCTGCTGGGCAAGGGCGACACTCATTTCGATTTCCTGGCGCTGTCCGCCGCCGACACCGACCAGGAAACCCGCAACGGCCTGATGAAAAGCTTCGATCGCCTGTTGCAGCGCCACCCGAACAACGGCCAGCTGATTTTCGGCAAGGCCCTGCTGCTGCAACAGGATGGTGACGCCCAGGGTGCCCTCACCCTGCTGGAAGACAACCCGCCGGAAGCCGGCGAAGTGGCGCCGATCCTGTTACGGGCACGCCTGCTGCAAGGCTTGAACCGTGGCGACGAAGCGCTGCCGCTGCTGCAAAAAAGCATCAAGAAGTATCCGGACGACAAGCGCCTGCGCCTCACCTACGCCCGCATGCTGGTGGAAAACAACCGCATGGACGACGCCAAGGTGGAGTTCTCCAGCTTGGTCCAGCAATACCCGGAAGACGACGAGTTGCGCTATTCCCTGGCGCTGGTCTGCCTGGAAGCCAAGGCCTGGGAAGAGGCCAAGGGTTACCTGGAAGACCTGATCGCCCGGGAAAGCCATGTCGACTCGGCCCACCTGAACCTGGGTCGCATCGCCGAGGAACGCAACGACCCCGAGAGCGCACTGATCGAGTACGCCCAGGTCGGCCCGGGCAACGATTATCTGCCGGCACAGTTGCGCCAGGCCGATATCCTGATCAGCAATGGCAAGACCGCCGATGCCCAGAGTCGCCTCGCCGTACAACGTGACTCCCAGCCCGACTACGGGATCCAGCTGTACCTGATCGAAGCCGAAACCCTGTCGGCCAACAATCAGGGCGACAAGGCCTGGAACGTACTGCAACAAGCCTTGAAGCAATACCCGGACGATCTGAACCTGTTGTATACCCGCGCCATGCTGGCGGAAAAACGCAATGACCTGGCCCAGATGGAAAAAGACCTGCGCCTGATCATCCAGCGCGATCCGGACAACGCCATGGCCCTTAACGCCCTGGGCTATACGTTGTCGGATCGCACCACCCGCTACGACGAGGCCAAGCTGCTGATCGAACAGGCCCACCAGATCAATCCGGAAGACCCGGCGGTACTCGACAGCCTTGGCTGGGTGAATTACCGCCTGGGCAATCTCGACGAAGCCGAACGCCTGTTGCGCCAGGCCCTGGAGCGCTTTCCCGACCAGGAAGTCGCCGCGCACCTGGGCGAGGTCCTGTGGGCCAACGGCAAACAACGCGAAGCCCGGCAGATCTGGAGCCGATTCCTCAAGGATCAGCCCGACAGCCCTATCTTGCGCAGCACCATCAAACGCCTGACCGGATCCGAGACTCTTTAAGATTATGTTTTTGCGCCATCTCATCGTGTTCAGCTTCATTGCCCTGCTCGCCGGTTGCGCGGGCTTCGGCGCCCGTGAATCCGTCCAAGGCCAGGGCAACCAGGCCCAGTGGCGCGAGCACAAGCAGCAACTGAGCGGCCTGGACGGCTGGCAGATCGACGGCAAGATCGGCATCCGCGCCCCGAAAGACTCGGGCAGTGGCACGCTGTTCTGGCTGCAACGCCAGGACTACTACGATATTCGCCTGTCGGGCCCGCTGGGTCGTGGTGCGGCCCGCCTGACCGGCCGACCGGGCCAGGTTTCGCTGGAAGTCGCCAACCAGGGGCGCTACGAGGCGCCCAGCCCCGAAGCGCTGCTGGAAGAACAACTGGGCTGGAAACTGCCGGTTTCCCACCTGACCTGGTGGGTTCGTGGATTGCCGGCACCGGACAGTAAAAGTCGCCTGACACTCGACGCCGACAGCCGCCTGTCCAACCTGGAACAGGACGACTGGCAGATCGAATACCTCAGTTATGCCCAGCAGAACGGCTACTGGCTGCCCGAACGCATCAAGCTGCACGGCAGCAACCTCGACGTCACACTGGTGATCAAGCAATGGCAGCCGCGCAAGCTGGGGCAATGACATGACCGCTGCACGCCTGACCCTGCCCTCTCCGGCCAAGCTAAACCTGATGCTGCACATCCTCGGTCGCCGCCCGGACGGCTACCACGAGTTGCAGACAATTTTTCAGTTCCTGGACTACGGCGACGAGCTCACCTTTGCCGTGCGCGACGACGGCGTGATTCGCCTGCACACCGAATTCGAAGGCGTCCCCCACGACAGCAACCTGATCGTCAAGGCCGCGCAAAAACTCCAGGCACAATCCGGTTGCGCGCTAGGCATCGATATCTGGATCGAAAAAATCCTGCCCATGGGCGGCGGCATCGGTGGCGGCAGCTCGAATGCGGCGACGACTTTACTGGGCCTCAATCACTTGTGGCAGTTGGACTGGGACATCGATCGCCTCGCGGCGCTGGGCCTTTCCCTGGGCGCCGACGTGCCGGTTTTCGTGCGTGGCCACGCCGCTTTTGCCGAAGGCGTTGGGGAAAAACTCACCCCAGTGGAACCCGAAGAACCCTGGTACGTGGTGCTGGTGCCGCAAGTCTCTGTAAGTACAGCAGAAATTTTTTCAGATCCACTGTTGACACGTAACTCTCCTCCCATTAAAGTGCGCCCCGTTCCCAAGGGAAACAGTCGAAATGACTGCTTACCGGTGGTAGCAAGGCGTTATCCAGATGTTCGTAACGCTTTGAATTTGTTAGGTAAATTTACCGAAGCAAAACTCACCGGAACTGGAAGTTGTGTGTTTGGGGGCTTCCCAAGCAAAGCTGAAGCTGATAAAGTCTCGGCCCTTCTGACAGAGACCCTTACAGGGTTTGTAGCAAAAGGAAGCAACGTTTCGATGTTGCATCGCAAGCTGCAAGACCTGCTCTAAAAGGAATCGAGTGCTGGGCACTCGCAGCAACAGATACAGGGGCGTCGCCAAGCGGTAAGGCAGCAGGTTTTGATCCTGCCATGCGTTGGTTCGAATCCAGCCGCCCCTGCCATTTTCCTATACTCATCCAGGTATACCCTCAGCCTTCAGGTACTGCGCGTGTCCAAGATGATGGTCTTTACGGGGAACGCTAACCCCGATCTGGCTCGGCGTGTCGTACGTCAGCTGCATATCCCTCTCGGTGACATTTCTGTCGGTAAGTTCTCCGACGGCGAAATCACTGCCGAGATCAATGAAAACGTTCGCGGTAAAGACGTCTTCATTATTCAGCCGACTTGCGCTCCGACCAACGATAACCTGATGGAACTCGTCGTGATGGCTGATGCCTTCCGCCGTTCCTCGGCTACTCGTATCACTGCTGTTATTCCTTACTTTGGTTATGCCCGTCAGGATCGCCGTCCGCGTTCCGCACGTGTGGCGATCAGCGCGAAAGTCGTGGCTGATATGCTGACCGTAGTCGGCATCGACCGTGTCCTCACGGTTGATTTGCATGCTGACCAGATCCAGGGTTTCTTCGATATCCCCGTGGATAACATCTACGGTTCCCCGGTCCTGGTGGATGATATTGAAGATCAGCGCTTCGAAAACCTGATGATCGTGTCCCCGGACATTGGTGGCGTCGTGCGTGCACGGGCTGTTGCCAAATCCCTGGGAGTGGATCTGGGTATCATCGACAAACGCCGTGAGAAAGCCAATCACTCCGAAGTGATGCATATCATCGGCGACGTCGAAGGGCGCACCTGTATCCTGGTCGATGACATGGTCGATACCGCCGGCACCCTGTGCCACGCGGCCAAGGCCCTGAAAGAGCATGGCGCTGCCAAGGTCTTTGCCTACTGCACACACCCTGTGCTGTCGGGTCGAGCGATCGAGAACATTGAAAATTCCGTGCTGGACGAGCTGGTGGTGACCAACACCATCCCGCTGTCCGCTGCAGCACAAGCCTGTGCGCGTATCCGCCAACTGGATATCGCACCGGTAGTTGCCGAAGCGGTTCGCCGCATCAGCAATGAAGAATCGATCAGTGCGATGTTCCGTTAAGGGCCCTGCCCTTTCCAGAAGATCTCGTTGACGAAAAGCGCCCCGCCCCAACACTCATGTTGGGGCGGGGCTTTTTTGCCCATACCGCTTTGGCGTCGGTCGCAGACGTCATTCGGAAATGGCTATTTTGGAGATACAACATGAACGATTTTACTCTGAATGCTGAAGTGCGTTCCGACCTGGGGAAAGGTGCGAGCCGCCGCCTGCGTCGTCTCGCAAGCCTGGTTCCAGCTGTAGTCTACGGTGGCGACAAAGCCCCTGAGTCCATCAGCATGCTGGCCAAAGAAGTTGCCAAACTGCTCGAAAACGAAGCGGCCTACAGCCACATCATCGAGCTGAACGTTGGCGGCACCAAGCAAAACGTTGTGATCAAAGCCCTGCAGCGTCACCCGGCCAAAGGCCACGTGATGCACGCTGACTTCGTCCGCGTTGTTGCCGGTCAGAAGCTGACTGCTGTTGTTCCAGTGCACTTCATCAACGAAGCTGCCCCGGTCAAGAAAGGCGGCGAGATCTCGCACGTGACTTCCGAGCTGGAAGTGTCCTGCCTGCCGAAAGACCTGCCTGAATTCATCGAAGTCGACCTGGCTGACGCCGAAGTCGGCACGATCATTCACCTGTCCGACCTCAAGGCCCCTAAAGGCGTTGAGTTTGTTGCTCTGGCACACGGCGATGACAAGGCTGTTGCCAACGTCCACGCTCCACGTGTTGCTCCAGAAGCCACTGAAGAAGGCGCTGCAGAGTAATTTCACTCTGTCGCCGGAGTGACCGGAAACATCGCGGACTGGAACGTAGCGAGACAGCGGGCGAGAACGCGAAGTTTACTTAACGGTAGATCCGCCATTTTCGTCCACTGTCGCAACAACGCCTGATTGCGACATTGTTATCCACACTCCAGGAAGGGCCCCTATCGTGACTGCCATTAAACTGATCGTTGGCCTGGGAAATCCAGGCGCTGAATACGAACAGACCCGGCATAACGCAGGGGCCCTTTTTGTTGAGCGCATCGCGCACGCACAAGGCGTCAGCCTGGCTGCCGATCGCAAGTATTTCGGCCTGACCGGGCGCTTCTCGCACCAGGGTCAGGATGTTCGCCTGTTGATTCCCACCACCTATATGAACCGCAGCGGCCAGGCCGTGGCGGCATTGGCCGGTTTCTTCCGCATCAAGCCTGAAGAAATCCTGGTGGCCCACGACGAACTCGACCTGCCTCCGGGCGTTGCCAAGCTCAAGCAAGGCGGCGGCCATGGCGGTCACAACGGCTTGCGCGACATCATCGCGCAACTGGGTAATCAGAATACCTTTCACCGCCTGCGGCTCGGCATCGGCCACCCGGGCGTTGCCAGTATGGTTTCAAACTTTGTCCTGGGTCGTGCGCCTCGCGCCGAACAGGAAAAACTCGATGCCAGCATCGACTTTGCCCTCGGCGTGCTGCCGGATATCCTCGCCGGTGAATGGAACCGTGCGATGAAAAACCTGCACAGCCAGAAGGCCTGACACTTATCCGAGGGGAAACACCATGGGATTCAATTGCGGCATCGTCGGCCTGCCTAACGTCGGCAAGTCCACCCTGTTCAACGCCCTGACCAAATCCGGTATCGCGGCCGAGAACTTCCCCTTCTGCACCATCGAGCCGAACAGCGGCATCGTACCGATGCCCGATCCGCGCCTGGAAGCCTTGGCGGCGATCGTCAACCCCAAGCGCATCCTGCCGACCACCATGGAATTCGTCGACATCGCCGGCCTCGTGGCCGGTGCGTCGAAAGGTGAAGGCCTGGGTAACAAGTTTTTGGCCAACATCCGTGAAACCGATGCCATCGCCCACGTCGTGCGCTGCTTCGAAGACGAGAACGTGATTCACGTCTCCAACAGCGTCGACCCGAAACGCGACATCGAAATCATCGACCTGGAACTGATTTTCGCCGACCTCGACAGCTGTGAAAAACAACTGCAGAAAGTCGCCCGTAACGCCAAGGGCGGCGACAAGGACGCGGTTGTCCAGAAAGGCCTGCTGGAGCAGTTGATCGCCCACTTCACCGAAGGCAAGCCTGCGCGTAGCCTGATGAAGAACATGAGCACTGACGAGAAGCTGGTGATCAAGGGCTTCCACCTGCTGACCACCAAGCCGGTCATGTACATCGCCAACGTCGCTGAAGACGGTTTCGAGAACAACCCGCACCTGGACGTGGTCAAGGCCATTGCCGAAGAAGAAGGCGCCATGGTCGTGCCGGTCTGCAACAAGATCGAAGCGGAAATCGCCGAGCTGGACGACGGTGAAGAGAAGGACATGTTCCTCGAGGCCCTGGGCCTGGAAGAGCCCGGCCTGAACCGCGTGATCCGCGCGGGCTACGAGATGCTCCACCTGCAGACCTACTTCACCGCCGGTGTCGAAGAAGTCCGCGCCTGGACTGTGCGTGTCGGTGCTACCGCACCGCAAGCCGCTGGCGTGATCCACACCGACTTCGAGAAAGGCTTCATTCGCGCCGAAGTCATCGCCTACTCGGATTTCATCCAGTACAAGGGCGAAGCGGGCGCCAAGGAAGCGGGTAAATGGCGTTTGGAAGGCAAGGAATACATCGTCAAGGATGGTGATGTGATGCACTTCCGTTTCAACGTCTGACGCTTTTTCATATCAGGTCATTGGGGGCGATCAACGTCCTCAGACCCCATCGCGTGGCAGCTACTCGCTGCCGCGCGACCTTCTGGAGCCGACGTCAGGTCAATAGATGCCCTGGATCGGCCTCGGGCGCTACCCCGATCAGCCCTATCTCGGCGTCGGGAGCAAAGATCATGTCATTCTCATCAAGGCTTTCTCGCCAGTCCCCAGCAAGCGCGACCTGGAATCGGTGGCCTTGTGCATCCGCCTCCACATCCCTCAGGTAAGTGCGGTCCAGTTCGTTGTTATAAACCATCTCCAGCGTAGTGCCCGTACCCTCTCCGAAGCCGGTATAGCCCAGGGCCGATACATCGATCTTGTCGTCAACGGTAAAGCCTTCTATAAGATCGGCAAAGCTATGGCTGTCCGTACGATAGCTGTCCTCGGTAGAGAGATAGCGGAACACGTCGGCGTTTTCACGGTTATCTGTCCACAACGAAATGTCGGCTCTATCTCCGCCGTTGAGACGGTCTGCGCCCGCGCCACCGATGATGACATCAGCGCCAGCACCGCCGTTGATACGGTCATTGCCGTCCAGGCCATAGATGATTTCCGACAAGGCAGAACCGGTAATCGTATCTTTACCAGACGTCCCTTCGACAGTGGGTGCGGTGAACACCACGTTAGAGCTGTCCAATTGCCCCGACAGGTTGCCATCCAAGATCAGTTCAAACCGTTGTCCAGAGGCATCCGCGTCGTAGTTCTTGAGGTAGGTGCGAGTGCCGTCTGAGCTCGCCATGACAGCCAAGGTGCCGCCATGGCCGTCGCCAATGCCAGTGAAGCCCAGGCCAATCAGATCGATGCGGTCCTGAGAGGCGTCGAAGTCCATGACCCGGTCGCTGTTGTTTTGCGTGGTCGTGCGGAAACTGTCGTTCAGTTCGGTGAAGCGGAAAATGTCAGCGCCAGCGCCGCCCTGCAGAACGTCGCGTCCGCCGTTGCCTTGGAGCACATCATCACCCGCCAAGCCGTGGATGATTTCAGCGGCATCGCTCCCCTGCAGGATTTCTTCGCCGGCGTATCCGTCCACATGGAGCTTGCCATCCTGGCTGCCGAAGCCGGTATCCACACTGCCATCCGCGTTCAAACGGATGACGCTGAAATCTCCGTTGCTCGTGCCAGCGGCGAGGATCTTGCCATCGTCTTGTACCGTCAACGCCACAGGCGTGTCGGCCTCGAAGGTCACCCTACCCTTGGAGCCAAAGCTGGCATCGAAGGAGCCATCAGCGTTAAGCCGCGCGACAGTAGCCAAAGTATCGTCTTCGCCATGACCCATCACGATGATCTTGCCGTCAGCCTGTACCGTGACCACGGAGTCTTCGCCAAAACCCATGGCAGCGTTCAAAGAGAGGACACCATCATCACCAAAACGGGTATCCAGCTGACCGTCGGGGTTGAAGCGCTGCAGGGTGTACGTCGGATCACCCACGCCGGCGGCATTGTATGCAGCCCCGACCACAACACTTCCATCTGCCTGCACCGCGGTAGAAATCCCTCCGTTGTAGTAAGCGTCTTCGGGAATCTTGACAGTCAGCACGCCATGTTCGCCAAAGCCTTCGACGAAAGTGCCGTCATTGCCGATCCTTGTCACTGTGGCCTGATCAAATCCACGGGCGCTGACCTGGAATGTGCCATCCGTATTCGCCGTCAGGTCGATGTCCTTGAAGTCGTGGCTGATGTCGACCGTAATAGCGCCATTTTGGCCAAAGCTGGCATCGCGCGTCCCGTCGCTGTTGAAGCGCTCCACCTGTACGCCGGTGTTCAACGCAACGGCGACAAGCACCTTGCCATCGGTCTGCACCGCCGTCAGCTCGTAGCGCGACGCCGGGGCTATCGCAGCAGGTACGATGTCGATGCCACCTTCATGGAAGCTGGTGTCCAGGCTACCATCGGCGTTTAGCCGGACAACGGAATGCTTCTGTTCGTAACCGTAGCTTTCTTCGCCTGGCGCTCCGGGGTATCCCCATGCCAGGTACTCGGTATAGCCTCCAACCAATATCTTGCCGTCCGGTTGGATAATGATGCTCTGGTTATTATCGAGCTGGCCGGTGAGGTCGACCTGGACAGTGCCCGGGCCAGTTATCACGGTATGGGTATTTGCCATCGTGCTATCGCTGGTTGCCATGGGTTAATCCTTTAACGGGTGTTGGATTCGTCACTCTAGTAGAGCAGTAAGGATTTGCACGCCGCCCCAGCGTTGGCACGAGCAGAGTTCGACCGGTGGTTTGTGGAAGCCGAAGGAAAGGGGCGCTTCCGCTTTAACGTCTGAGTTGCATAAGACGGTGTCAGTGATGGTGATGGTGATGGTGATGGTGATGGTGATGGTGTGTATATCCGTTATTCAGGTAACGGATATACACACAAATCCTGCGACACTCACAAGATAAACAGCACGCAGCAAAAGTCTAAAAAATCACCGGCCTTTAAAAATCACGCCACGCATATATACATTCAAATCGCGAAAGTCCCTAACCCCCCAATCAAACGGCACCAACTTCACACCATTCTCTTTCAACGTCCTGGGAATCAAGTCCCCATTGGGTCGAAGTATTACCGACGACACAATAACCCCCGGATAAACCCTAAGGCGCTCCTTGAAAGCCGAAGTCGTAAGATCAGGCGTAGGAGGATTGCTCTTATGAGCCAAAGGCCCCGTCCCCTTGAGGTCCACCCCATGGCACATCACACATCGCTGCAAATAGATATTTTTCCCATTGGCATTATCCGCAAAGGACAGCGATGTTTGAATCAGCGACAAAATCCCTAGCGAAGCAATGACTGACATTCTCACTAGAACAGGTAACCCATATAGATCGCCGCACCACCACCGGCCTGCAACCCAGCATTCACACCCGCCATGACCACCGCCCCCTTGGCCGAGCGCGCCAGTTGCCGGTTGACCGTGGTCGCCGCAATGAGCGAAGTCGCCGGGTTGGCGCTCAAGGCCACCGATAACGCCAGCAACTTGGGGTCGAGCCCGAACAGCAGGGCCGTGGCCGAACCGCCGACCACCAGGCCCACGCCCACCTCGGTATACATGCAAGGACCCGTGATGTCGTCGCTGGTCAGGTCGCGATTGACCAAGGCGTCGCTGACAAACACCTTGCCGGTGCTGGGAAACGCCTCCGCCGCACCGGCCGCAGCCACACCCTTGCCCTTGATCTGGATATTGATCTTGCCGAAGCGTGGCAGCCTTGCGCCAAACCCGACACCCACGCCAACACCGCCATAGCGATAGCTGACGTCCTCGCCCTGGGGCGAACGCAGGATAATCGAGCCGCCACTGCCCGCCACCATGACCACGGTCAGACCGCCACCGCTGGCGGTCTGGTACTGCCAGCGACTTTCATTGACCGGGAGAGGGATGTTGTAGCTCATACGTTCAAAGTCCTTTATGTGAATGAACCGCACCGCGGCTGCGTTGACGGAAAGCTTTTAGCAGGCCGACAAGGGTGAACACCAAACCGATGAACCCCAGCACCCCGGAGGTCCCCCACAGTGCTGACGGGGAATCGACGATGGCGCTGCCAGCCGGCTGCTCGGGCAAGTAGTGCACGCGCACCGGTTGGTCTTTCTGGTAACCGAAGATAAAACCGCCCTGGGGATAGGAAATTTTTTCGCCGCTGACGGTGGTGAAGGCGATTTCAGGATGCGAACCACCAGCATTCAAATGGCTGACGATGCCATCGGCGGTCTGTGCCTGGGCGAGAAAGTCGCGTCGATCAAGGGTGAGGTTGACGGCAATGCCCAACAAGCCAACGCCAATCAGAGAAAAAAGCAGGCCCAGCAGTAGGGTCCCGATGCGTGACGGGGTGTCGTTAGCCATGGCTTGTCCCGGTATTCGTCCATGAAAGAAGGCGGCGAGAATAACAAAAAGCCAGGCTATGGCGTATCACTGGATTTGAATGCAGGGCTACGGTGTTGGGTCAGTTTGAAATGATGCTGGAGATACCGACGCCTTCGCGAGCAAGCTCGCTCCCACAATGGTTTTTCGTTGTTCGCAAACACTCAAGCCTTCCGGGTCCTCGGCAAGAAAATCGCCAACACCCCGAGCAACGGCAGGAACGAGCACAGCCAGTACACATACTCGATGCCACGGATGTCCGCCAGGTGCCCCAGCAACGCGGCGCCAATCCCACCGAAACCAAACATCAGCCCGAAGAACACGCCGGCGATCATCCCGACGTTGCCCGGCACCAGTTCCTGGGCGTACACGACGATGGCCGAGAACGCCGAGGCCAGGACGAAACCGATGACCATGCTGAGGATGCTGGTCCACAGCAGGTCTACGTGAGGCAGGATCAGGGTGAACGGTGCCACGCCGAGGATCGAGAACCAGATCACCGCCTTGCGCCCGATCCTGTCGCCAATCGGCCCGCCAAAAAAGGTCCCCGCCGCCACCGCGCCGAGAAACAGGAACAGGTGCAACTGCGAAGAGGCCACCGACAGGTCAAACTTCTCGATCAGGTAGAACGTGAAGTAGCTGGTAAAACTGGCCATATAGAAGTACTTGGAAAACACCAGCAGCCCCAGCACCACCAGGGCACTCAAGACTCGGCCCTTGGACAACCCATGAGTGGCCGCCTGGCCTTGCTTGAGCTTGAACAGGTTCAGGTGGTTGGCGTACCAGCGGCTGATGCGGTACAGCACGTACAACGCAAACAGGGCGAACAGCCCGAACCAGGCCACATTGCCCTGCCCGTAGGGAATGATGATCGCCGCCGCCAGCAGCGGGCCGAAGGCGGAGCCGGCATTACCGCCCACCTGGAACGTCGATTGCGCCAGCCCGTAGCGGCCACCCGAGGCCAGTCGCGCCACCCGCGACGCTTCCGGGTGGAAGGTCGACGAACCAATGCCGATCAACGCAGCCGCCAACAGGATCAGGGCAAAACTGCCGACCATGGACATCATCACAATGCCGATCAGCGTGCACACCGTCCCGGCCGGCAACAGCCACGGCTTGGGGTGCCGGTCGGTGTGATAGCCGACCCATGGCTGCAACAAAGATGCGGTCAACTGGAACGTCAGCGTGATCAAGCCAACTTGGGTGAAGGTCAGGCCATAGCTGTCCTTGAGCATTGGATAGATCGACGGCAGCACCGCCTGGATCAAGTCATTGATCAAGTGCGCCAGCGCCACGGCGCCGATGATGCGCATGACCAACGGGCTGCTTTGCGCCGGAGCGGCAACGGCCGAGGTGTCGGCCTGGGTATTGCTGATAGCCATGGGGTTTCCATACGACAGAGGGTGCACACGGGCAGGTGCGTCAATGTGCCATTTTTCGGTGCGACAAGGCTATCCCCTTAGCTTGCTATCGACCTTGAAAAATTGTCGAATTCCAAGGTGATAGCCCAACGCCATGGTCTGAATCTTGCCTTGTTAATGAGCTACAACGCGGCTCCTTACAAAGGGGACCGAGAATGGGAAGTTTCGCTACAGAGCTGGCCTACCGAGCCGATTTGGACAAACTTTCGAGGCCTTTTAAAAGGGCACCCGTTTTAGCACTGTGTAAAAACGCACAGAAACAGTGCAGGGGTGTTCAGGGGAGTATGGGCATGCAGGCTTTTCTATCACCGGGAATCAGGTTGTTGGGGCGTTTCGGCTTCGCCCGCAAATTCCAATTGCTGTTCCTGCTATTTATCCTGCCGCTCATGGGCAGCCTGTGGCTCATCGGCCAGGATTATCGCGACAAACTCAGCCTGATTTCCGGGGAACGCGCCGGGGTGCGCCAATTGCTGGCCCTGGATAACCTCGACAACCTGCTCACCGCCCAGCGCAACCGCGCCGCCCGCTGGCGTGCCACCGAGACCAATCGGCAGCCGACACCCGCGACGCTGGCCGCCATGGCGGCGTACGATGCAGTGCAACCGGCCCTCAACCAGGCCGCCAGTGACCTGGCCTCTACCCTGCAAACCGCAGGGGCCGAAGCCGACACCCTCGCCCGTTATCAAACCCTGCAAACCAGCCTCAACGGCCTGGATTCGAAAAGCCTGGGCAGCGTGGGTTGGTGGCCGGATGGCTATGACCGCTTCACCGCAGCGCTCAGCGCCCTGCAAGCGTTGCGCGAACAAATGGTCATGGATAACCGCCTGACCCTCGCCTCCTGGCTGGAGACTTATCTGTTGACTCAGATTTCCACCCAGCAGACGCCGGACCTGATCGAACGGGTCGGCCGTCTGGCCAGCGTCGGCCAGGCCTCCGTGGTGTCGGGCCAATTCACCTTGCAGAGCCGCCTGCAACTGCGGGACCTGCGCAGCCGTATCGGCGACGCCCGGGATCAACTGGTCAAGACCGGAACATTGCTGGAAACCCGCCTGCCCAGCGACCTGCAGACGTGGGCTGGACAATTCCAAGGCAGCCTCAAGCACTTGGATGCCGGCCTCAAAGTCCTGGATGACGGCGTGTTCGGCGGCGCCATCAATCTGAAGCCGGAAGACTTCGAAAAACACATGGATGCCCTCCTCGCCGACCTGGCGACCCTGCGGCAACAATCGCTGGGGGCGCTGGATACGCGACTGGACCACTACTACGGCTCGGCGATTCGCCAGTTCATCCTGGTCGCGATGGTCCTCGGTTGCCTGCTGCTGGCCGCGCTGTATCTTTTTGTCTGCCTGCAAGCGTCGATCCGGCGCAGCGCCAGCGGTATCACCTTACTGGCCGAGGCCCTGCGCGACGGCAATCTCAGCTTGCAAGTACCGGTGCAAGGGCGCGATGAACTGGCGGCGATCAGCACCGCCCTCAACGTCGCCGTGGTGCAGTTGCGCAACAGCCTGCTGGGGGTGGATCACGAGACGTTGCAGTTGAGCAACGCCGTGCGCACCCTCAATACACACTCCAGCGGCGCCCTGGGAGAAGTCGAGGCCCAGCAAATACAGATCAGCCAGATCGCCGCCGCCGCGACGCAACTGGCCGCCACCTCCCAAGGCGTGGCAAAGAGCTGTGAACAAGCTTCCGACAGCGCCCAGCAAACCCGGCGCATCGCCGCCGACAGCAGCCGCGACAGCCAGCGCACCACGGCGAGTATCCAGCAGCTCAACCAACGGCTCAACGAAACCGCCGCCGCACTGGGGCGGGTCAGCGAACAGGGGCAACAGATCCAACTGGTGGTCGATACCATTCGTGGCGTCGCCGAGCAGACCAATCTCCTGGCCCTCAATGCCGCTATCGAAGCGGCTCGCGCCGGCGAACAAGGCCGCGGTTTCGCGGTGGTCGCCGATGAAGTGCGCAGCCTGTCGCAACGCACCCAGTCCTCCACGCAACAAATTGCCGGCACCGTCGACAGCCTGCGCGCCACGGTCAACGAAGCCGTCAGCCTGATGGAAGCCGCCTGCGGCCAAGCCCAGACCGACGCCCAAGCCGTCACTGGCCTCGGCGAGCGACTGGGCGAAATTGCCAGCGCCGTGCAAAGCGTCACCGACACCCTGGCGCAAATCGCCACCGCCGTGGATGAACAAGCCAGCACCGCCGATGAAGTCAGCGGCAACATCCAACAGGTCGACCAGGCGGCCATGCGCTTGCTCGAAGGCGCACGGGCCGTGAACGTGGCGGCCGATACCTTGAGCCAGGGAAGCCAGGCCTTGAGTGCCAACACAGGGAGATTTCAGCTCGGCTGACGGGGATTTGCAGCGAGGATTGTTAAGCGGTTGAAAGCGCAGAGAAATATTTCAGATTTACGCTTGACACATCTTCGTTACCGGCGAATAATGCGCGCCACTTGGCTACATAGCTCAGTTGGTTAGAGCATAGCATTCATAATGCTGGGGTCCGGGGTTCAAGTCCCTGTGTAGCCACCAAGTACCGATCCATAGATGTCTACAGCAGTCTATGAATCACCTCAAGAAGCCCGCCTCGTGCGGGCTTTCTTGTTTCTGGCTACCTCCCTCTGTATCTCACTTTGAGGGCGAACCAAATCACAGAATTTTTCTCGCGCTCATCACCGCCGGCGTGTTGCGCGGTTGCTTCAGTACACCGGTCGACCAAGCGTCAGCGAAAAAAGTGCCAGCAGCCAGAACGTTTGCGTTTCAGTCTGACGCTTCGGTCGCCTGGCCATCCAATGCCCCTCTAAAACCAACCCCATGAATGAGCCTTCGCGCACTGCTTCACGCACGATCGTCACGCCCCCAGGAGCGCGCGAAATCCCTGCGGGAGCGAGCGGCGCAGCGCTGGTACGCAGACCGGTACACACACGCCGATGCGTGCCGGCCGCAAATTCGCACTGAGGTTCGCCCCTCCTACGCGAAGCTGGTGCGAACCCGGCCATTGGCTACCAGACTGGTTCCCGTTGACAGTTACCATTGCAAGCAATTGCCAGTTACTGGTTTCCACTGAGGTTTCCAAGGTATTGCAGTGGTTTCCACTGGCAACCTGGCCAGTTGCCGAACAAACCCACGGAGGTGGCGCGGCGAGCTTGCAGGTCCTTCACAAAAGCCGACGAACGCGTAGGATCAAGATGCGCAAACCGGAGGGCGCTCTAATGAAATTGATCATGGACTTCAAGGCAGACTGGCACGACACACTCAAGGAGATCATGAGCCAGGAATGGGGGATGGACACAACAGGGCTTACTACAGACGTCCCCGTTCATTACTTCAACGCAGCACAAAGACGCATATCCGCGAGACCTAGGACGCTACTCGTGTCGGATACCTTCCAGTGCCCCGCAGAACACCAGGCTGGCTGGAACCTAATTCAGCAAAAAGTGAAAGATGGTCAAGATCTAACCTCGCACCTGAGCAAACTTATCGAAAATACGACAAAAACAGATCTGATGCTGAACGACTGGGGGGTTTACCACTTACACCTCGGAACTCAGATCAAAAACGGTTTTGTCGAAAGGGCAGGCCCTTTGCTCTTCGCCAGAATCACTGACGAGTATTTTTATGCGATAGATGTTTATGATCATCGTTCGTGGACGAACAGCGAAATAGTCGAAACCGTTCATCGCAACTGGCCCGAGTCAGTTGCTCGTTGGGTTATGCAAGGCGTGAAAGGCGGAAGGCTCACCGATGAGGAGCGAGCAGCGCTGAGGAAAATCCACGCCAACGCCTTCTTTCTTACCGAAGATGACACCACATACGGCCCGCTTGGCGGCGGCACGGTGGCGTCGGGGCACAATATATTCTCAGTTATCCAAATGGATATCGAGCATGATCGCCTTGAGTGCTTGGAGCGTCGGCTGGTTGAAATTACCGATGAGGTGATGCCAGAGCTCAAAAAAGCTGGTTACAAGGACGCGGTAGAAGTGACTGCCAAGCTCGTTCTAACAGAAGGGTTTTACGCTGCTTTCTTTCCTGAATACCGACTCCTGGTGAATTTCTATCCCCGCACCGCTTGAGCGATAGCCTGCCGATCTCAAGTGTTTGAATGACTTCGAACATTTTGACCACCCTTTTACGGAATGTGAGACACACATGAAACGAAACCCACACCGGGTGGGCGTCCGAGGCTTATCCCACTCGAGGGCTGTCAAAGGCCTCACACCCCTGACAATTCTCCAGATGCCGGTGCTACGCTTCTCGAAATACGGTGCCGCGGTTGAGGAGCGTTTCAACTGGGTGGAGCAACGCGGACCTGCAGATATCGCGACCAATGTAGGAGCCGCACTCGAAACTCTCGACGACAACTTGGTGTTTATTCGCCAGGGCATTGCTGAGCTGACCGTCGCCGGCAGCCTGGGCAGTCGTGACGCACGCTAAAATTCTGGACTGGCTCTGGACGGCTGGAAAGGCCGCAGTTCACCCAGCTCGGCCCATGGGCCAAAGCTAGCAAGGGCTGGCGGGGGCTTGAGTAGGCGGCCGGAAGCTACCTCGCCCAGAAACAGGGACGAGCGGCGACAGTCCCTTGAGGGACAAGTGGCCCACCGCCGAACCAGGCAAACACGGCCATAATCCTTGACCAGCCTTGACGGAGCCTTGACGAAATTCTTGACAGGTCTTGACGGATTTATCTGGCGATACCAGTAGTTGGAACGCTGGAAGCCACGCAGGGCAAAGCTTTTCGGGCATACGCGCAGCTAGGCCAGGACCATTCTGGTCAAAAATTTAAGAGGCAGTTGTCGAGGTGACTTGCCCGATCAATATCCAGGCCCACGCTGACGGGATGAGGCGGAGAGATGCCTGACCAAATAAATCCCTAGCGCGCCAACCAATTCTAGACAGGCATTAGACGGATTCCAGCCGGTAGAATGCCGCTCCGTGGCCTGGCAGCCTTGTAGTGCACGGCTTCCAGCGGTGACAGGACGGAGAACCGCTGCTGACCTGTCTAATGTTTTGTGAGCGCCCAGCCTCCTGATAGCACGTCGGAGTAGGTAGCGGAGAACTACCTGGATTTGGGGTAGTTACGCGTGAGCGCTGATAAACATCTGCAGACCATCCGCTGGCGTCAATCAGGTCCAGCGCCAGCATCCCGCGAGCAGGAGGACAGCGCCGTGTCTGTGATCGATTGCGATTACCTACCAACCGAAAAGGTGAAGATACCCGCCGAGCTGGCGCTGCTGATCATCAGAAAGGCCAACGCCATGGCGGCAACATTCGAGGAACAGGCGCTCGACCAACTGACCGAGGACGCGCGACGAGCACTCAGGCAAGGAACAGCCCAGCGGAAGCTCATCAGGGAAATGCCTCTGTGATCGACGACAACGAGCTGCCGGCTTTCTGGTGGCTCCATGGTGGTCAGCGCATCACGCTCGGCAGCCCTGGATGATTCGCCATATGATTCTGTCAGCGCCTCGTTTACGAAAAGGGTCTATCCGTTCGCTCCGTTCATTTTTGATCAACGGGCTCGCAACCGTCCATGAATCACCATTTTTCCAGTTAGCATTTCGCCTGATTTTACATAGGTAAATATGGAATTTAAGATAATGCTAACCTCACTATTCGGCTTTGGGCCAGGTGACACGGGCGTCAACCGCCAGCAGTTTTCAGATAATCCATAACGCCTTTTGAGATAGTTATTATCATGGCTGAGTTTTTCCATCACGACCTAGCGCTGCTCAATCCATCCTTTGACTCTGACCTAGTAGATGTCTTGAGCGAACTGGAGCACCTTCGTCGACTGAGACTCGAAGGCGATACGCCACCACAGGTGTTCTACCAGCTCAAGTCATTGTTCCATGCCTTGGAAAGCCTCGGCTCGGCGCGCATTGAGGGCAACCACACAACCTTGGCGGACTACATTGAGAGCAAAGTAGAAGGCAAGGCGCAGGACACTGATCAGTTGCGGGAGGTGGCAAACATTGAGAAAGCAATGGATTACATCGAGCAGATCATGGAGCCGGGCGCAGTACTGACCGAGCAAACGATTCGAGAGCTACACGCGATGACCGTCGACGACCTTCAGCGCGAAGGAGACAAAACGCCAGGCGCCTACCGCAGCGGCGGGGTTCAGATTTCACAGTCTGATCACCTGCCGCCCGACTTCATCCAAGTTCAGGCGTACATGGAGGAGCTCGTCGACTTTGTGAATAGGGAGGATTCCCCTAAATATGACCTGATGAAAGTCGCGCTGGCGCACCATAGATTTGGATGGATACACCCGTTCGGTAATGGCAATGGCCGCGTGGTCAGGCTGCTCACCTACGCGCTGCTGATGAAATATGGTTTCAACGTCAGCACCGGCGGTCGCGTCTTGAATCCTACAGCCGTGTTCTGCAACGACCGCGAGCGCTATTACGCGATGCTTGCAACAGCCGACAAGGGAACAAAGGAGGGGCTGGAAGAATGGTGTACTTATGTGCTGGAAGGCGTTCGCGATGAGCTTGAAAAGGTCGACCGTCTTACGAATTATTCTTACCTAACCAAATGCATACTCGTCCCTGCTGTCGCGTTTGCACGGGAACGAGAGTGGATCACCGAGACGGAGGAGCTGGTGCTCTCGGCGGCAATAAAACTGAAGATAGTGAAATCTGCAGATGTGGCAGCCGTACTCCCCCAGCAGTCGAATAATCAACGGACCTACCTGATAAAAAAACTGGTGGATCAAGGAATGCTTTTACCGCTTAACCCAGGAGCGAGGCAGTACACGATTGGATTCTCCAACAATTATCTGATTCGGGGAGTCATCAAGTCGCTCAGGGAGCAAGGCTTCATACCTGAGCCCCTAGAGAACCCCTGAGCATCCACTACGACTGGCAGTAATCCGGTCGTGGCTGTCTTGGCCATTCACCGTTTTGAGACGCCGTTTGTCGGCCCGTGATTGCACCCTCCCCGCTGCCATACCTAGATGAGCGGGAAGGGAAAAAACATCCCAGCAGACAGCACCCTGCATACCCGCGTGTATCCCATAAAAAAAAATCAAAATACACAGCCACTTAGATAACCAGTTCAATTGCCTATGTAGCCACCAAGTACTAAAAACGGCCTATCGAAAGATAGGCCGTTTTTTTATGCCTTGAAAAAACACCCGTTCTTTCAGGATTTGTTTACGCCCCTATGATCAGGGACAGGCCGGAAAATTAAAGCGACACTGGGCGTTGCTCAGCCTCGTGTCGATTTGCGCCACACGCCTCCCATCGCTACAGTCGAGCTCTATCTCCCAGTCCACGGATGGAGCGACACGTGCTTACAGATCTGAAACCGAACCTTCATCGCCTGTCAGCCGTTTCGTTGCTGGCTGTCGCCCTGACACTCGTCGCCTGTAAGGCCCCGCCCTCCTCCACCGCCACACCAGCATTGCCCGCCCCGCCGGAAATCACGTCCGGCTACCGCACCGACGTACAGACGCGTTACGCCGACAAGCACATGGCGGCCGCGGCCAACCCGCTGGCGGCCGAAGCCGGGCGGGAGATGTTGCGGCGCGGCGGCTCGGCCATCGACGCGGCGATTGCGATGCAAGCGGTGCTGACCCTCGTGGAGCCGCAATCCTCGGGCATTGGCGGTGGCGCGTTCATTGTGCTGTGGGATGGCAAGGCCGTGCGCACTTACGACGGTCGCGAAACGGCACCGGCCGGCGCCACCGAAAGACTTTTCCTGCAAGCCGACGGCAAACCCATGCCGTTTACCGCCGCCCAAATTGGCGGCCGTTCCGTAGGCACTCCCGGGGTGTTGCGTGGACTGGAACTGGCCCACCGTAAACATGGGCGCCTGCAATGGGCGACGTTGTTCGAACCGGCCATTGCGTTGGCCGAACAAGGCTTCGCGATTTCGCCCAGGCTGCATTCATTGATCGCGACCGACCCGTCTTTGCCGGGCTCGCCGGACATGGCGGCATACTTTCTCAATGCCGATGGCAGTCCGAAGGCAGTTGGCACCATCCTGAAAAACCCGGCATTGGCAGGGGTGCTCAAGCGCATCGCCAACGAAGGTCCCGATGCGTTGTACAAAGGGCCGGTTGCCGAGGAGATCGTCGCCAAGGTGCAGGGTCACGCCAACCCCGGCAGCCTTTCGCTGAACGACCTCCAGGGCTACACCGCACGGGAGCGGCCCGCGTTGTGCACCGACTACAAGCGCTGGCAAATCTGCGGCATGCCACCACCGTCTTCGGGCGGGGTTGCCGTGGCACAGATCCTCGGGACGTTGCAGGCCCTGGAACAGCGCGACAGCAATGCCGCCCTCGCCCCCTTGAAACCCCTCAAGACCGATAAACCCGCCGGCATTGAACCCTCTCCCGAAGCGGTGCACCTGATCGCCGAAGCCGAGCGCCTGGCCTACGCCGACCGCGCCCAATACATCGCCGACCCGAATTTTGTAGCCGTGCCACTCAACGGACTGGTAAATCAAGGTTACCTGGCCAGCCGAGCCAGCCTGATCGGCCCTCGTAGCATGGGTGTCGCCAAGCCCGGCACACCACCGGGCATCCAGGTAGCCTACGCCCCGGACCGTTCACCGTTGCGTATTTCCACCTCGCAAGTGGTGGCGGTGGATGACCAGGGTGGTGCGGTGTCCATGACCACGACGGTGGAGTCGGCGTTCGGCTCGCACCTGATGGTCCAGGGTTTCATGCTCAACAACCAGATGACTGATTTCTCGTTCATCCCTGAAGAAAACGGGCAAAAAGTCGCCAACCGCGTCGAACCCGGCAAACGCCCGCGCTCATCCATGGCGCCGACACTGATCTTCGATCATCAAGGTAGACTGCTGGCCGCTGTCGGCTCCCCCGGCGGCTCGCAGATCATCGAATACGTCGCCAAGTCAGTGATCGGCCTGCTGGATTGGAACCTGGATCCGCAAACCGCCATCAACCTCCCCAACTTCGGCAGCCGCAATGGCCCCACCGAACTGGAGAAAGGACAGTTCAGCCCGACGCTGGTCCAGGCGCTGAAAGACAAGGGCCACACGGTGAGCGAAATCGACATGAACAGCGGCACCCAGGCTATTGTCCGGGTGCGTGATGCTCAGGGGAAAACCTCACTGGCCGGCGGTGCGGATCCGCGACGGGAAGGCGCAGCGCTGGGGGATTGAGTACTCGTCGATCAAGTTGAGGCAGCTTAGGGAGTTGCATACTGTGGCGAGGGAGCTTGCTCCCGCTGGGCTGCGAAGCAGCCCCCATTGGATCACCAAGATCGTTCAGGCAGACCGCGTCAACCGTTTTACGACGGCTGCGCCGCCGAGCGGGAGCAAGCTCCCTCGCCACAGGGTGAGTGTTTGGCTGGAATGATCAGTCTGTGAGCACCAGAAAATCCTGTGGGAGCGAGCCTGCTCGCGATAGCGGCGGCTCGCTCAGCCGTTTTCTCAAGTCGATAGCTGATTGGCAAACTGGCTCACCGCATCGACGACTTTTTTCGCCCCGTCCTGGATCTCAACGATCACCGTCCCCGCCTCGGCGGCCAAGGCCAGTCCGTGTTCGGCCTGGTGCTGGCCGTCGGTCATCAGCGCCACGGCGTTGCGGGCCATGTCCTGGTTCTGGCGAACCACGCCGACGATTTCATCGGTGGCCTGGCTGGTACGCGATGCCAATTGGCGCACCTCATCGGCCACCACCGCAAAGCCCCGGCCTTGCTCGCCGGCCCGGGCCGCTTCGATCGCGGCGTTGAGCGCCAGCAGGTTGGTCTGTTCGGCGATGCCGCTGATGGTCTTGACGATGGTGCCGATCACCAGGGATTGCTCATTCAACGCCTCGATGCCTTGACCGGCGGTTTGCATGTGCCGGGCCAGGTCGCGCATCACGTCCACGGCCTGGGTCACCACCGTCGTGCCGCGCTGGGCGCTGTTGTCGGTCTGCAGCGAGGTGCTGTACGCAATATTGGCCGCCTCGGCGACGGCTTTTTCCTGGTTGACCTGGTCGGTGATGTTGGTGGCGAACTTCACGACTTTATACAGTCGATCGTTGGCATCGAGCACCGGGTTATAGGACGCCTCCAACCATACTTCACGACCGCTGCTGTCGAGACGCTTGAAGCGCCCGGCCACGAATTCCCCGCTGTTCAAGCGTTTCCAGAAATGCTGATAGCCCGCGCTGTTGTATTCCTCAGGCTCACAAAACGTGCGGTGGTGCTTGCCCTTGATCTGCGCGAGGCTGTAACCCATGGCGTTGAGGAAGCGATCATTGGCCGTCAGTACGTGCCCGCCCAGATCGAACTCGATCACTGCCGTTGAACGCACCAACGCGCCGATGAGGTTTTCATGTTCCCGGGACGCTTCGATGGTGCGGGTCAGGTCATTGGAGTACATCGAAAAATAGCGGACCCGCCCGTCAGCATTCCGTACGGGCTGGAGGATTGAACGCAGCCAGGCTTCCTGGCCATTGCCCCGCAGCAGGCGCACGGCACCGGAAAAGTGTTCGCCACGGGTGAGCGCCGACTTGAAGCGAACCTGGAACTCATTGGATTTCAAGTACGCAGGCACCAGCTCATCCACAGCCCGGCCGATCAGGTCCTGGCTCTTGTAGCGCATCTCGTCGAGGAAATTCTGATTGACCGATTGAATCCGTCCGTCGGCATCCAGGGTGAGGCCAAGCATTTCGCGATCCAGGCTTTCCTTGACTTGCACAAGGCTGGACAGTTCTTGGCGAAGAGCCAGTAGCTCCTGCTTCAGGCGGTTGTTGAACATGGGCAGCTCCGACAGCAGAAGAATTGAATAGGCTGTTCCCTTGCCATCGGCCCAGCGTTTTTTTTCTAAAGAGCGCCGCGAGCCGGTACTGAAAATATACCGTCGCCCGCCGAACCCGATCAGCCTCCCACGGTCACTGGATTGTTCTACTGTTGCGCCTGGCTTTTGAAGCAGCCTTGAATATTCATAATCATAAAAACGAGGTAATTGCCGTGACCACTGACATCGAAGACAGCCGTTCCGCCCGCTTCGCCTTGCGCTGTTCCAGTTTCGCCGAGCGCTGGTTTCCCGACTCCTGGGTCTTCGCCGCGCTGGCGGTGCTGGTGGTCGCCGTGGCGACGCAATTCATCGGCGCCACGCCCACGGCAGCGGCCATGGCGTTCGGCGACGGCTTCTGGAGCCTGATCCCGTTCACCATGCAAATGGCCTTCGTGGTGATTGGCGGTTACGTGGTCGCCAGCTCGCCGCCGGCCGTCAAATTGATCGATCGCCTGGCGCGCATTCCGACCAACGGTCGCTCTGCGGTGGCGTGGGTGGCCCTGATTTCCATGGTCGCGTCGTTGCTCAATTGGGGCCTGTCGCTGGTATTTGGAGGTTTGCTGGTGCGCGCCCTCGCCCGGCGCACCGACCTGAAGATGGATTACCGCGCCGCCGGCGCCGCCGCCTACCTGGGCCTGGGCGCGGTGTGGGCGTTGGGGTTGTCTTCGTCGGCGGCGCAATTACAGGCCAACCCGGCCAGCCTGCCCCCCTCGATCCTGTCGATTACCGGCGTCATTCCTTTCACCCAGACCATTTTTCTCTGGCAGTCCGGCGTGATGCTGCTGGCGCTGATCGTGATCTCGCTGATTGTCGCCTACGCCACCGCTCCCGGCCCCAACAGCGCCCGCGATGCCGCCGCGTGTGGAATCGATCCAAGTTTCAGCATGCCGGCATTGCAGCCCCGTACCCGCCCGGGAGAATGGCTGGAGCACAGCCCGCTGCTGACCATCGCCCTGGTGCTACTGGCCGCCGGCTGGCTGTTCCATGAATTTTCGACCAAGCCTGCGATCAGCGCCATTTCCGGGCTCAACACCTATAACTTCCTGTTCATCATGCTCGGCGCCTTGCTGCACTGGCGGCCGCGCAGCTTTCTCGACGCCGTGGCCCGCGCGGTGCCGACCACCACGGGCGTGTTGATCCAGTTTCCGTTGTACGGCTCGATCGCCGCGCTGCTGACCACGGTCAAAGGCAGCGATGCCCAGACCCTGGCTCACCACATCTCGACCTTTTTCGTCCAGATCGCCTCCCATGACACGTACGCGTTGCTGATGGGCGTCTATTCGGCGGTGCTGGGCTTTTTCATTCCTTCCGGTGGCGGCAAGTGGATCATCGAGGCGCCCTACGTCATGCAAGTGGCTAATGACCTGAACTATCACCTCGGTTGGGCGGTGCAGATCTATAACGCCGCCGAAGCGCTGCCGAACCTCATCAACCCGTTCTACATGCTGCCGTTGCTGGGGGTGCTGGGGCTGAAGGCCAGGGACTTGATCGGGTTTTCCTTCGTGCAGTTGCTGGTGCACACGCCGTTGGTACTGGCGCTGCTGTGGGCGCTCGGGACGACATTGACGTATTTGCCGCCAGTGATGCCATAAAGCCTTAAAACAGGGCCGATATTTCCATCGGCCCACTTCTTCTTCGGCTCGGTCTGTTTCAGTATGGATACACCCCTGTTTTCCTGGGGCCCCCACGCTGAAAAGGATCTGAGCATGTTCAAACTCGCCGTACTTCCTCTTGCCGCCCTCACCCTGAGCGCCGCCGCCCACGCCGCCGACATCGACGTAAACCTTGGCAGCACCGAACGCGTCACCCGTCTCTTCGCTTATCCCAACAACTGCAACGTCATTTGTTTTCGCGACTGGACACTGGAACAGACCGTCGAGCATTACCTGACGCAAAGTGTCCAGCGCGACGGCTACGACGCGGCCAAGGTCAGCGTCAAAAGCGACAACGGCACCGTCTACGCCAACATCAGCGGCGTGCCGAAAAGCTATGGCCAACCGCTGAAGGCCCTACTCGACGCTGGGGACCTGGCGTACAACGGCGCAACCAAACTCAACAACGACAAGAAATGGTCCTACAACTGGTACCTGTTCCTGCCGCTGGGCATGGCCCTGGAGAACCGTAAGAGCGTCGAGTTGCTGCACTTCCCGCCGGATTACTCCCTGACCCAGGCCCAGGATTACCTGGAGTCGGCGACCACTGATCGCTGGGCCACGCTGCTCACCGTCAACGGCATCGCCGCGCCAAACACACCCGCTTACCAGACCATCATCGACATTGCGCCCATCGCTGCGCCGTCCAATGCTGGCAGCACCTTGGAGGGGCTCTACAGCTACTTCAACGATTACCAGACCACCATGGTCAAAGAGGTTACCCAAACCGCCAGCGGCGCCGCATTGCCGATGGTGGCCTTCGGAGCGCCCGTTCGGAACTGGATCAAGACCCAGTACGGCCAGACCATAGGCGTGCTCGGCCTGGCAACCATCACGCCGACGGCGGGGGTCAAGGTGCCGGTCCTGGGTTCCAACCACCCGAGCTATATCTGGTACGCCGCTGACAAGGAAAACTACGACGGCGACGAAGCCAAGGCGGATGCCGCCGGCTTGAAAGTCATGGGCCAGGACTTGAGTGCCGCCTGCTGGCAGGCCGGCATGGGCAGCAAGCCGGGCACCGATCCAAGCACCCTGCTGAACCAGTGCACGCAGACCTGGCAGGTCACGGACAAGGAAAAGACCTGCGAATTGTTCTACACCTCGGTGCGTAAACTGAGCGAGGCAGACGCGGCGAAGAAATGCGAAACACCGGCGATCAAGTCGCAACTTCCACAATTGAAGGTGCCCATGCCGCTGCCTGCCGAGGCGGTGTAAACCTCGGGGCGCTTTCCCGCGTAAGCCTGCGCTGACACGGGAAAGCGCCTTTGGCTCCTGTCAGAGTCGACAGTAGATCCTGCCCCCGACTTGGGCGAAGCTATCAAAAGTTTCTTTCAACGAACCGCCGGCAGGATCGCCAGCGCCAACAAGTCGAGTGTCTATCACCGACAAGGACTGTCATGAGCCTGTTCATCCGCGATAGCGCCTGTTCACAGCGCCGGGATTCCATCTACCCGGAAAAACAACTCAGCACCCGCCTGGGCTACCCTTCTGTGCGCGACTTTGAAGTGCATCAGACGACCGACGGGCGCGGCCACGGCATCATCGCCCGCAAGCCCTTCGCGCCCATGACGAGGATGTGCAGGGTGTCGGGGTTGCTGGTGAGTCGACGGCGCCGGGACACGTTGCAAATCCTGCCGAACGTGCACATGTATGACCCACGCTTCGCCGGATTGCTGCTGCACTCCTGCAACCCGAACGTGTTCCTCGACATGAGCGAACTGTGGTTATGGTCACTGGCCCGTATCGATGAAGGTGACTGCCTGACGATGGACTACGCCAGTACCGAACAGAAACTGTACCGGCAGTTCGCCTGCCGCTGTGGTTCGTACAACTGTCATGGCTGGATTACCGGCTACGACGAACCGCCCAATGAGCAGGGAATGACATTTCTACGGCACTGGCGTCGTCAATGTCACCGCGACTGACGAGCCTCAGTCAGGGCGCGCCAACCGGACGCAGCCGATACTGCGGCGGCAATTGCTCGAAACCGCTGATCGTGGTGTCCAGGCTCTTCCAGCGTCCGTCCTTGATGCCGTAGATGCAGCCATGAATCGACAGTTTCTGCCCACGGTGCCAGGCGTTCTGCACGATGCTGGTATGGCCGACGTTGGCGACCTGCTGGATCACGTTGAGTTCGCACAGGCGATCCACACGCTCCTCTTCGGTCGGCAACTGGCCCAACGCCTCGCGATGCTCGTAATACAGGTCGCGAATCGAGCGCAGCCAGCCGTCGATCAGGCCCAGTTGCTGGTTCTGCATCGAGGCACGCACACCACCACAGCCATAGTGGCCAGTGACCAGGATGTGTTTGACCTTGAGCACGTCCACGGCGTACTGGATCACCGACAGGCAGTTGAGGTCGGTGTGCAGCACCACGTTGGCCACGTTGCGGTGCACGAACAGATCACCCGGCAGCATGCCGACGATCTCGTTGGCCGGCACCCGCGCATCGGAACAGCCGATCCACAGGTACTCCGGGGTTTGCTGACGAGCCAGCTTGGCGAAAAAGTCAGGATCCTCCTGCTTGATCGCATCGGCCCAACGCGCGTTGTTATCAATCAGATCTTGTAATTCGTTCATGCTGTCTAGCCTCGATAGAGAGTGCGCAACTGTGACAGACGACCGCCGGTCGGGGTCACGTCGGTGATGCATTGGAATTCCTGGCTGCGCTGCCGGTCGACACCAGTAAGGCCCACAGTATGAGGAATTGCCATGAATGATTCACGACGCCCCTTCGATGCGACGCAGCCGGAACCCATCGACGACAACGAGGATCGCATGGGCTCGATGCATGAGTTGGAGTTCGACGACGAACAGCCCAGCGCGAAAATCGGCGACGAACTGCCCAATGACGAACGCGAGCAATTGATGCCGCGTGAGCGCGTGCGTGAAGCGGGCATGACCGGCGCCTCGACGGATGACCATCAATCCACCGATGACGACATGAGCCCGGAAACCCTCATCCGCGAAGACGGCGCCCGGGACGCCTCCGAGGCCGGCGACGACGAGCAGGCGGATTGGGACCTGAGCGTCGTGAATGAAAATGATATTGGCGGAGGCGATGGGCTGGACGAAGCGGAAATGGCCGATATCGATCCGTTGGATGGCAAGCGTTGACCAGCCCTGTGGGAGCGAGCTTGCTCGCGATGGCGGTGGGTCAGCTTGCATTAATGTCGGATGTGCCGCCGTCTTCGCGAGCAGGCTCGCTCCCACAAGGGGTCGTGGCCGTTCAGTCCACCAAGGTACACGCCATGACCACCGCATCCTCGCGCCCACCCACCGCCGGGTAGTAATCCCGGCGCCGGCCCACTTCGTTGAAGCCATAGCGCTCATACAGCCGGAACGCCGTGCGGTTGCTGTCGCGCACTTCCAGGAAACATTCCCGGGCCTCGGCCTTGTAGGCGATCGACATCAGGTGTTCCAGCAGGCGCAAGCCCAGGCCACGGCCCTGGTTTTCCGGCTTGACGGTGATGTTGAGCAGGTGCGCCTCGTCCAGGATGATCTGCACCACCCCATGGCCCACTTGCTGCTGGCCTTCGAACATCAGCCAGATTTGGTACTTGCCCAGCCCGTCGAGAAATATCCCGCGGGTCCAAGGGTGGCTGTAGGCCGCGTATTCGATTTTCAGTACAGCGTCGAGGTCCGCCTCGGTCATCGGGCGGAACGATACAGCGTCACTCATTCGATTCTTTCCAGCGCGCCATCAGCCGGCGCATGGCTTGCCAGACATCAGCCTTGCGCTGTGGCGTTTCCATTAACAATTCCAGCCCGGGCAACGCCCAGGCCGAGCCCAGGCCTTCGACCTGCAATTCGCGATTGAACGCCTCGGCATCCGCCTCGCCGGCAAACTTCACCGCTGGCAGGCCGATCAGCCACAGGCACACGCAGGGCTCGTCTTCGAGCCGCGCCGAAACGAAGCCCTGGACGAAATCCCGCGCCGCTTCCGGCCCCTGGTCCATGGTGCCTCGCGACAACAGCGGCCAACGCACCGGTTCGCCAATGATCTGCGGGCTGTCCGGCAGACCGGCGGCGCGCAGCATGTCCTTGAGCAGCAGGTAGGCCGGATCGCGGCTTTGAAACGGCTCGCCCGTGGGCAACTCCACCAACAGCAGGCAACGCCCGGCCCGCAGCAGTTGCAGGGCGAAACGCGGCGGGGCGACATAGGGGGCCTTGGGCGGTGCCTCGACCACCTCTTCCACCGGTTTGGCATTGGTGCGGGTCGAGGCCAGGCTCGGACGCGGCACTTCGATCTTGGGCCGCTCGGAGGCTGGCGCTGGCGGCTCGGCGACCGTCTTGGCCACAGGCGCCGTCACGACCGGCGCGACGTACTCGGGCTCGGGCGTTTCCAACAGCTCGGGCCGCGACGGGGCGGCGAACGGCAATTCGGTACGCGGCAGCCAGTTGACCACCTGCATGGCGGTCAGATAGGCGCGGCGACGGGACTCGATAAGCAAGGGTCGGCCACTTGTGGATAACTGAAAGTGGAAGCGATTCTACCGCCCTTCGACGCGGATCGCTTCCCTGTGAGTCAATTATCGATCAATAGGGAACGACAGTCCGTCCAAGGGGTGAATCGCAACCGGCCCGATGCAGTACAATCGCCGCTTTTAATTGCCAACCCGACGGCCATTGCGATGATCGAACCCAAGCGCGTCTTGCGCGCCCTCGCTGAACACTGGGCATTGCTGGAACCTTTGTGCGAGCACTTCGACCAGGGCACCCTGAGCCTCAACGAATTGCGTTCACAGCTGGCCGCCCAACAACTGGACAGCACGCCCCAGGACATCACCAACCTGCTGGATGTGTGGATCCGCCTGGACATCCTCGTACCGGTGGCGAAAAGCCCGAACCGCTTCGAGCTCAACGCCCAGATCCATGACTTCCTCGCCTACCTGCGCCGCGAACACCGCCTGGGCCTGTGTTTGGAAATCGAAGCCTACCTGCGTCACCTCGAACGCCTGGCCGGCTACATCCAGGATGCCTTCGATGTGCGCGACGGCAACGACCTGGCCCGCCAGTTGCGCCTGCTCGACATGCGCGTGCGCGACGTCCTGAAGAAACTGGCCAACGACGAACAGGCGCTGGTGGCCGTCGCCGAACGGGCCAAGACCAGTGACCGGCAGATCCCGCTGCGCCAGCGCTATGCCGAAGTGCTGGCGACGTGGGACGAATACGTCGAGCCGATGATCCAGTTGGTGAACGCCGATGGCGCGTTCGAGCAAGGCGTGCGCAAAGTCGAGAACGTGCTGTTGCGCATGCTCACCGAACAGCAGCGCCTCGGCCACCTGGTGGACGACGACATGCTGCTGCGCACCCACGCGCGCATCCTGGAGATGCAGACCAGCGCCCAGCTGACCCTGCGCCACGCCCGGGAACTGCTTCTGCCGTTGCGTGAAGAGGCCCGCCGCCATAACGCCGTGACCCGTGGTGCCGCCCTGGCCCTGGCGGCCATTCGCCGCAAAGGCATTGACGCCGTGCCGCAAGCGGCCATGCCGCTGTTCACCCGGCCGCAAAGCACCTTCCTGGGCAGCGCCAGCCAGGTTGAAGCCTACGTCTATGCCCTGGCCCGCTTCGAACCGAAACCGGCGCGTTTCCCCAAGTCCCACAAGACCCACAAGGGTGGCGAAGCGCCGCGTGCGCCACGCACCGTGCGCGAGATGGTCGAGCGCTGCGAAGACGCCCTGCCGATGCCGGACTTGATGACTTGGCTGCTGGAGCAGGAGCCGGACGGCGCCACCGACGAATTGCTGTACTGGTTCTCGCGCCTGTCGCGGGAAAAACGTTTCAAGCGCGAGCGTCTGGAACGCCGCGAATACCACACTCACGAGCATCAGGTCAGCCTGCGCTCCTTCGCCCTGCTCTCGGCCGGCGACATCGCCGCCGAGGATTCTGCGAGCATTCCCCATGCATCTTGATCTATCCGAACTGTCCCAGCTGGCGCCGATCTTCCGCGAGCTGTTCAAGGGTTACCACGTCAGCCGCCGCGACCCGGAACTGTACGCGCAGTTGTCGAACTTCCAGGACCAGTACCGCACGCTGTTCAAGGCCCTGGGCTTTGAACTGGTCTGCGACACCCGTGGTTTCTACTACTTCGTGCCGGACCTGGCCGCCGCGGCGGTGAACAAGACCGCCCAGCGCCTGGCCCTGTTCACTTTCATCCTCGTCGAGCACCTGGCCGACCAGGGCCGCGACCCCATCGCCGTGCTCGACGGCGGCAGCCTGGGCCGCGATGAGCTGCCTTCATTGCTGGAGAAATACCGCGACCTGTTTATCCAGGCCGAAGTACAGACCCAGGAAGAGCTGGAAGAAAAAATCATGCGCCGCATGACCCAACTGGGTTTTGCCAGCGAAGAAAACGGCGTGTACCGCTTCTTGCCGCCGATGCATCGCTTCCTCGACGTCTGCCTGTCCGTCCAGCAGGACCGCGACCTGGCCGCCAGCCTGCACAGCGTGCTGCCGCTACCGGCACCGGTATTGATCGATGAAGGCAGCGACGAAAAACTGCTGCAGACCGATGATCCGCTGGACCTCAGCGAATTCGAAGGTGAAAGCGAAGAAGACGCACTGGCCCGCGCCATTGCCGAAGAACAGGAGACCGACGCATGAGCAAGGAACGCTACGGCATCCGCCGCTTTGCCCTTTTGAACACCGCCGGCTACAGCCTGGGCTTGTTCCCCCTGGAAGAACCGTTGTCGGTGTATGGCGCGAACAACCTGGGTAAATCCGCCTCGATCAACGCCTTGCAGTTCCCGATCCTGGCGCGCATGTCGGACATGAGCTTCGGCAAGTACAGCCTGGAACAATCCCGACGTTTCTACTTTGCCTCGGACACCAGCTACATCCTGGTGGAAGTCGCCCTGCCCCACGGCCCACACGTGATTGGTGTGGTCGGTCGCGGCCCTGGCGGTGGTTTCGGTCACCAGTTCTTTGCCTATGCCGGCAAACTGGACCTGGCCCACTATCAGAAAAATGACACCTGCCTGCGCCAGAAAGAGCTGTTCACCAACCTGGAGCGCGAAGGCCTGAAAGCCTACGAACTCAAGCCGGATGAACTGCGCCGCCTGCTGGTGGGTGGTCACACCTCGATCCCGCTGGACCTGACGCTGATCCCGCTGCGCTCCACCAGCGAGCAAAGCCTCAAGACCTTCCGCGCGCTGTTTATCAACCTGCTGCACATGCGCGAAATCACCGCGGCCAAGCTCAAGCAACTGTTCCTCGATGCGTTCGAACACAGCCTGCGCTCCGGCAGCGTGGACTACATCGCCGCGTGCGAAGAAGCCTTCCGCGATGTACGACGCATGGAGCAGGACTACAACTCCCTCGTGGCGGCCGGTCCGCTGGTGGAGGCCTTGGCCAATGGCGTGAAGCAGCGCGATATCCTGCGCGGCAAATTGCATCGCCTCTCGCCGCTGCTCGACTCCCTGCTGGGCACTTGGTCGGACTACGCCAGTGCGCGCAAGGAAGAGCTGACCATCCAGGCCGAACACTACCGCAACGAGCAGGATTCGCTGCAGAACGACCAGCGCGGCGGCACCCAGGAGCTGATGCGCCTGGAGCGGGAAATCAGCGGCATCCAGCGCTGGATCGGCGAGCTGTCGGTGCTCAAGAACCGTTTTGCCCTGGTGGATGACGTCAAGGTCCTGGAGCAACAACTGCTCGCCGCCAAGGACGCTCACGACGAATTGGCCGGCGCCCTGGCCCAGTCCCGGCAGTTCAGCGCCGAAGACTTGGAAGAACGTCTGCGGGACCTGGAAAAGCGCCTGAAGTCGGTCAAGCAACAACTCGATCACGCCGACAACAACAGCTACGCCCGCCTGCGGGAAGAATTCTCCCAGCAGGACGTGGAACGCCTGATGCGCTTGTTCAACAGCGCCCTGTTCAGCCTGCCGCTGGGCGAACACGGCATCGCGTTGGACGAGAACGGCGAGTGGGTCAAATCCATGGAGCTGATCCTCGACGGCTTCAAGGGCGAGCGTTTCGAAGTGCCGGGCCTGTCCATCGACCTGTCCCACATCGAGCCGCCGGCCCTGCAAGCCCTGGCCGACCGTGCCGCGCTGCGGGACCAGAAAGAGCGCTTGGAAAAAGAGCTCAAGCAGCTCAAGACCCAGCAAGCCGTGGCCGCCGACCGCGCCGCGAGCAAGACCCAGACCGAGGCGCTGTACCAGCAGGTCCTGGACGCACAGAAAGCCCTGGAGGATTTCCGTCGCACCCAGACCTTGAGCGCCGAGGAAGGCGAGAAACTCGAGCAACTGGCGCAGATGGAAGCCGCCCAGGACGAGCTGAAGCGCTCCAGCGATGCCTTCACCGAACGCGTCCAGCAGCTGTCCGCCAAGTTGCAACTGGTGGGCCGGCAGATCGCCGACATGGAAGCCAAGCAGCGCAGCCTCGACGATGCCCTGCGTCGCCGTCAGTTGCTGCCGGCGAACCTGCCGTTCGGCACGCCGTTCATGGACCCGGTCGATGACTCCATGGACAACCTGCTGCCGCTGCTCAACGATTACCAGGACAGCTGGCAAGGACTGCTGCGGGTCGACGGCCAGATCGAAGCGTTGTATGCCCAAGTGCGCCTCAAGGGCGTGGCCAAGTTCGACAGTGAAGACGACATGGAGCGGCGCCTGCAACTGCTGATCAACGCCTATGCCCACCGCACCGACGAGGCCCTGACCCTGGGCAAGGCGCGTCGTGCGGCCGTGACCGATATCGCCCGGACCCTGCGCAACATCCGCAGCGACTACGACAGCCTCGAGCATCAACTGGCGCTGTTCAACCGCGAGATCAACAAGCGCCAGGTGTCCAACCTGCAGAGCTTCCGTATCGTCCTGGCGCCAAACAAGGAAGCGCTCAAGCACATCGACCAGATCATCCACAGCGCCGGCCAGTACGAAGAAGGCGAGACGCTGTCGGTGTTCGACCTCAGCCAGAGCGCCGAGCAGGACAACAAGAACGAAGAAGCCAAGGAATACCTGGCGCGGCTGGTGGCGGCGAACCACAACCAGCTCGGCCTCAAGGACCTGTTCGAACTGGCGTTCGAGATCACCAAGGTCAATGGCCAGCCGGTGATCCACACCGACATCGACGGTGCGGCGTCCAACGGCACCACCATGACCATCAAGGCGCTGACCAACATGTACTTGTTGCTGCACCTGATGGACCGCGAACAGGCCGGTCGCGTGCGCCTGCCGTACTACCTGGACGAAGCGGCGGACATCGACGAGAAAAACCAGGCCGCGCTGCTGGAAACCAGTCTGCAACTGGGCTTCGTGCCGATCCTTGCCAGTGTAAAGCCGCAAGTCTGCGCCAGTGTCGCCATCGACCTGGAAGGCGGCAGCGGCCCGAACGGCATCTACATCGACGAAGCGGACTGGAAATACATCCGTCGTCACGATGCGGTGAAGGCCACGGTGAATGTCCAGGCCGATGAGCCGGAGCTGGATTCGGTGTGATGTGAATCTCTGGATGTGAAAAAGGCCGCGATCCATTGGATCGCGGCCTTTTTTTGTTATCGCATACTCTGTGGTGAGGGAGCTTGCTCCCGCTCGACTGCGCAGCGGTCGCAGACTTTGGGGCCGCTACGCCCGAAGCGTCGGACCGGCCCAGCGGGAGCAAGCTCCCTCGCCACAGGCATCACATCCAAATAGCTTACTTGCCGAGACTGATCTTCGGTGCCCAGGTCAGCCATTCATCTTCAAACTTGTCGAACAACGGGAAGGTTTGCTCCGGTCGCGCCGGGTTACCCATCCGCTCACCATCCGGCGTTGCGAACGCAATGCCGCCCTGGATCAACGTTTCAAGGGACTCGGTTCGCACCGTCGCGCCCTTGAACAGACCGAAGTCCAGACCGAAGCCACTGCTGTTCCAGAAGCGAGAGCCGCTGCGCACCAGCGGTGCATACTTGGGCTCGATCAGGATATGGATCAGCACCCGGTCCGCCGTCTGGCCGAGTTCATAACCAGTGACCTTGCCCACCGTGATTTCCCGATAGGTGACCGGCACGCCGATCTTCAACGAACCACGGCGGGCTGCGCTCAGCACCAGGCTGAGACCGGCCTCGGGTATCGCGCTTTCCGGCGGGTTGGCCAGGGCCACGAAGCTTTTCTGTGGCCCAAGGTTTTTCACCGAAGGCTGCACTTCAACGTATTGGCCTGTGACCAGCGTCTCCAGGTTGGAGGTCTTCATCAACCCCAACTCAGGCTTGACCACCCAGAACTGCGACCCGACCCGGGCGATGCGCTCCGGCACTTCGGTGATACGCGCAGTGAGCAACACCGATTGCATGTCGGCGCTGAGATCGACACCTTCGATCTTGCCCACGTCCAGCCCTTTGAAACGGATCGGCGTACCACTGCGCAAGCCATCGGCGCGGTCGACCTTGATCGTCACCACGGTGCCGCGCTGTTGTGCGGCTTCGTGATCGGCAAACAGCCGGAAACGCGGAATGCGTCTTTTCAGCGGCACATTGGGTTCCGGCGTTTCGAAGGCAATCCCGCCGGCCATCAGGCTTTGCAAGGATTCGCTCTTGACCTGGATCCCCCCTGTCAAACCGCCCGTGAGCGTAATGCCACTGGCGTTCCAGAACCGTGTCGAGCCGTTGACCAGCCCTTCATATTCCTTCTCGATGTGTACACCAATGATCAGTTGCTTCTTTTTGCGAGAAAACTGGTAGCTCTGCACCGAGCCGACCTTGACCTGCTTGTAGAGAATCGGACTGCCGACTTCCAGGGAACCGAGGTTTTCGGTCAGCAGGACCAAATGCAGGCCCGGTGAACGCAAGTCCAGCGGTGGCGCCTTGGCCCGGGCTTCGTACTCGCGCTGCGGCGCGCCACCCTTGTCACCCGGTCGCACGGCAATGTAGTTGCCCTTGACCAAGGCTTCCAGGCCGGTGATACCCGCCAGGGAGATCGACGGCTTGACGACCCAGAACTGCGTGCCGGTCACCAGGTAATCTTCAGCCAACGGGTCCAGGGTCAGTTCGGCCGTGGCACTGGCCAGATCCGGATCGACCTTGAGGGTCTTCAGACTGCCGACCTGAATGCCCTTGTACATCACAGGTGTGCGACCGGCCTGCAAGCCTTCGAAGTCGCTGAGCTTGACCTTCACGCGAATGCCCGCTGCCGCTGCATCGAAGTCTTCGTAAAGGCGGAAGGGCAGGCTTGGATCCGTCGGTGGACTGTCCTTGCGGCTTTCCGGCGTGGCGAAGGCGATGCCTCCGGCCACAATGCTGGCCAGGGACTCACTGCGCACTTTGACGCCCGAGAGGTTGGCATCGATGCTGATGCCACTGGCGTTCCAGAAACGCGTGTGTTTACGCACCAGGCTGGCGTAGGTCGGCTCGATGAAGATCTTGATTTCAACAGTGCGCTGGTCTTCGGACAACAGGTAGCTTTTCACCTGGCCAACCTGGATCTGCTTGTAGAAAACCGGACTGCCGCGGTCCAGCGACCCCAAGCGCTCAGCCTTCACAGTCAGGTGCAAACCCGGCTTGGAATCCGACAGCGGCGGCTCTTCGACCAAGGCCTTGAATTTACGGGTCGACTCGCCTTCGCCCGGACTGATCGCCACGTAGTTGCCCGATACCAGGGTTTCCAGGCCGGTAATCCCGGCCAGGCTCACGCTCGGCTTGACCAACCAGAAACGTGTTCCGCTTTTGAGGTATTGCCCGACATCCTTGTTCATCTCGATGGTTGCGATAACGCCCTTCGAGCTGCCTTCATCATCGAGCGTGAGGTCTTTGACTTTGCCGACCGTCATGCCTTTGTAGACGACCTCGGTCTTGTTGACCTGAATCCCTTCACCGCTCTCAAAGCGCACATTGATTTCGATTCCGGTCTCGTTATAAGCCCGCCAGCCGAGCCAGCCGCCGATGATCAACGCAATCAGCGGCAGGACCCAGATGGCCGACCAGTTCGAAGCCGGTCGGGTTTTAGCGGTAGGCAAATCAGTCATGGTCGTTATCCGACTCCGTGTTATCCCAAATCAGTCGGGGATCGAAGGTTACTGCGGCAATCATTGTCAAAATCACTACGCTGGCGAAAGCAATCGCACCGAGACCGGCTTCGACACTGGCGAGTCGTCCAAAATTCACCACCGCCACCAGGATGGCGATCACGAAAATATCCAGCATCGACCAACGCCCAATGAACTCGATGAAACGGTACATCAGGATGCGTTGCCGCGCCGACATGGGCTGGTGCCGCTGTACGGAAAACAGTAACAAGGCGATGCCCACCAGTTTGAAGGTGGGCACGAGGATACTGGCGATGAACACCACGGCGGCGATAGGAATCATGCCGTGCTGAACCAACTCAATGACACCGGCCATGATGGTGCTCGGAGCGCCTTGGCCCAGCGAGTTGATGGTCATGATCGGCAGCATATTGGCCGGGATATAAAGAATCGCGGCAGTGATCAACAACGCCCAGGTCCGCATCAAGCTGTTCGGGCGACGGGGATGGACCCGTGCGCCGCAGCGAGTACAGGTTTGGTTGTCGGTTTCGGCGTCTTGCCGATTCAACTCATGGCATTCCGTACAAACCAGAATGCCGGCATCAATCGCCCGCATGGGCATCTTCTCCTGATAACGCCTGCCAGATCTGATGCGGTGACATCACCACTTCCAGCCAGACCTGAACAAGTAACAAACTGATGAAGCACACCAAGCCAAGGCCTACGGTGATGGCCGCCATGTCTGCCAACTTGACGATGGCCACCAGCACGCCCATGAGGTAAACCTCGAGCATCCCCCAATCCCGTAGATGGTGATAAATGCGGTACAGCAACAAACCGTAGCTACGGCCAATATCCAAGCGAATGGTCAGCAATACCGCCAACTGACAAAGCAACTTGAGCAGCGGAATGCCCATGCTGCACAAAAACACGACGACCGAGACGCCTTGCATGCCGGTATCGAACAAACCCACTACTCCGCTCCAAACGGTGTCCTGGGAGGACTGCCCGAGCAGATTGAGTTGCATGATGGGTAAGAAGTTGGCTGGCACAAATAACAGCAAGGCAGCAATCACCAAGGCAAGGCTGCGTTCGACTACATTGTGTCTGTGGGCATACAGCTCGTAACCACAGCGGGGGCACTCGGCTTTTTCGCCATGGGCCAATTGGGGCTTGCGCATCAACAGGTCGCATTCATGACACGCCACCAGATCGCTCAGGGGTAGATCTGACAACCTATCAGTGTCTGACGGATCGGGCATAAACAGCTCTGGCTCAGCTAAGGTGGGGCTATTCTAGTGCTCCAGCTCGAAAATAACTGTGCAAATTTATCACGAGCTTTCGCAGAGTTTTATGGCGGGCAAAACAAAACCCCTACCTGCATCAGCAGATAGGGGTTTCGGAATTTAATCTTGACGATGACCTACTCTCACATGGGGAAACCCCACAC
>NZ_JABWRA010000022.1:0-94543 GCF_014268705.1 Pseudomonas sp. SWRI179
AGCGGGAGCAAGCTCCCTCGCCACAAGGGCTTCATTTCAAGCCACAAAGGCTCATGTCATTTGGGAAATATTCAAGCAACTGCTTCAGTAGCATCTTGTGTAATCAACGGAGAATACCATGAGCAAAATCGCAATCATCGGCGCCACCGGGCGTGCGGGTAGCCAGCTGTTGGAAGAGGCCCTGCGCCGTGGTCACAGCGTAACGGCCATTGCCCGCAACACCGCGAAAATCGGCGAAAGGACCGGGGTGGTCAGCAAACAGCTGGATGTATTGGACAGCGAGGCGTTGACTGCGGCCATCGCCGGCCACAACGTGGTGATCAGTGCCGCGCACTTTGCCACCGTGCCGGCCGACAAAATCATCGCACCGCTGAAGGCCGCCGGGGTCAAGCGCTTGCTGGTGGTCGGCGGGGCCGGTTCGTTGCTGCTGCCGGATAACAGCCGGGTGATCGACAGTGATGGTTTTCCTGAGGAATACCTGGCCGAAGCCAGCGCCGGTGCCGTGTTCCTGGATGTGCTGCGCAAGGAACAGGACTTGGACTGGACCTTCCTCTCGCCTTCGGCGGAGTTCGTTGAAACCGAGCGCACCGGGCAGTTCCGAGTGGGCAAGGACCACCTGCTGTTTGATGACACCGGGCGCAGTTGGATCAGCTTTGCCGATTACGCCATCGCGATGATCGATGAAGTGGAAACGCCGCAGTTTTCGCAAAAGCGGTTTACCGTCGGCTATTGATCACAGAATCAGCCGTGAAGCCGCACCCAGACGCTGACCAGCACCGTCGCCGCCATCAGCCAGGCGACGGCTGCCACGGCCAATGAGGCTTCGAGGCGCATGCGGTCGACCATCACGTACAGCGTTGCGAGATAGACGAAGTACGGAATGATCGACCACATGCCAAACACGATGGTGGTCTTCAGGTCGTCCACCGAGCGGCCCTTGCCGACGATGTAGTGGGCGATCAGGGCGAAGGTGGGGAACAGCGGCACCAACCCGGCGATGTAGTAATTCTTGGTCTTGGCGAGCATCGCCAGGATGACCACCACGGCGGCACCCAGCGCCGCCTTGAAAATCAGATCCACAGCTTCACATCCCAGGTCAGTGGCTCAGGCCATATTTTTTGACTTTGTCGAACAGCGTGGTCTTGGCCATGCCCAGTTCCTGGCTGGCCTGGGTCAGGTTGCCACCGCTGCGTTGCAGGGCGTCCACCAGCAGGTTGCGTTCGAAGGCTTCCACCGCTTCGGCGAAGGCCAGGCCCTGGCTGCCACCGCTGGCGCCGGAGCGCTTGAAGGCCGGCAGGCCCAAGGCATAGCGCTCGGCGACGTTGCGCAGCTCGCGCACGTTGCCCGGCCAGTCATGGCTCATCAGGTTCGACAGGGTCTGGTTGTCCAGCTCCGGCACCGTGCGGTCGAAGCGCAGGGACGACTGCTGGAGGAAATGCTCGAACAGTTGCAGGATGTCTTCGCGCCGCTCGCGCAGGGGCGGCAGCTCCAGGGTCACCACGTTGAGGCGGTAATACAGGTCGCTGCGGAACTGCCCGGAGCGGCCCATTTCGTCCAGGTCGGACTTGGTGGCGGCGATCACCCGGCAATCCACGGCCACGCTCTGGTTCGAACCCAGGCGTTCGAGGGTGCGTTCCTGCAACACGCGCAGCAACTTGATCTGCAAGGGCAGGGGCATGCTCTCCACTTCATCGAGGAACAGCGTGCCGCCGTCGGCGTGCTCGATCTTGCCGATCCGGCGCTTGCCGGCACCGGTGAAGGCATTGGCCTCGTGGCCGAAAATCTCGCTTTCGAACAGGTTTTCCGGCAAGCCGCCGCAGTTCAGCGCGACGAACTGCTTGTCATGGCGCCGACTGAAATCATGCAGGCAGCGGGCGACCAATTCCTTGCCGGTGCCGGTTTCGCCTTCGATCAGCACGTTGGCCGAGGTGTCGGCGACGTTGGCGATCAGCGCGCGCAGGTGCTGCATGGCCGGCGAGCGACCAATGATCCGGCCTTCCAGGGAATCGCGTTCGGCCAGTTGCCGCCGCAGCGATGACACTTCCCGGGCCAGGCTGCGCTGCTCCAGGGCGCGGCGGGCGACGTCCACCAAGCGTTCAGGAGAGAAGGGCTTCTCCATGAAGTCATAGGCGCCTTTTTGCATGGCGCCCACGGCCATGGAAATGTCGCCATGGCCGGTGATCAACACCACCGGCAGGCTGCGGTCCCGCGCCTTGAGACGGGTCAGCAGTTCCAGGCCGTCGATGCCCGGCAGGCGAATGTCGCTGATGACGATGCCGGCAAAGTTATCGTCGACCCGCTCCAGCGCCTCTTCGGCGCTGCCCACGCCGACGCAGGGAATGTCTTCCAGGCTCAAGGCCTGCTGGCAGCCCAGCAGGACGTGGGGGTCGTCTTCGACGATCAGTACGCTCAGGTCGTGGTTCATAGCGGCTCGGCAGGTGAAGGGTTCACCAACGGTAGGTTGAGGACAAACGTGGTGCCACGCTCGAGCGGGTACTCGACGCCCAGGTGCCCACCCGCGGCGGCGGCCAGGCTCGCCGAGAGCGTCAGGCCCAGGCCCAGGCCTTGTTCGCCAGGCTTGGTGGTGAAGAACGGTTCGAACAAATGCTTGCGGGCCTCAGGATCGATGCCGTGGCCATTGTCGCGCACCCGCAAGCGATATTTACCGTCGGCGGCCTGGCCTTCGAGCCACAGTTTCGGCTCGGGTTGCGTCTGCATGGCGTCCAGGGCATTGCCGATCAGGTTCACCAGGATCTGTTCCAGGCGGGTCTGGTCGATTTGCAATTGGACGTCATCGAAACCGCTGTGGATCTGGATGTCGAGGTTTTCCAGGCGTCCGCCCAGCAGTTGCAAGGCGGCTTCGACGGCTTTGCCCAGGCTCGCTCGGCCCTGGTCATCGCCGCGGCGGGCAAAGGCGCGCAGGCTGGCGGTGATCCGGCCCATGCGGTCGATCAATTCGTTGATGGTATTGAGGTTGGTGCTGGCGATGTCCAGTTGGCCGCGCTCAAGGAAGCGTACGGTGTTGCCGGACAAGGTGCGCAACGCCGCCAGCGGCTGGTTGAGTTCATGGGCAATACTGGTGGACATCTGGCCGATGGCCGCCAGTTTTCCGGCCTGGACCAGTTCGTCCTGGGCCCGGCGCAAGGTCTCTTCGGCCTGGCGTCGCTCGCGGATCTGGCCCTTGAGTCGTTCGTTGCTGGCACGCAGGTCGGTGGTGCGTTCGGTAATCCGACGCTCGAGCTGGTTGTTGGCTTCCTGCAACGCTTCCCGGGCCGCGAGACGGGTGGCAATGACCTTGCGCCGTTCGTTCCAGGCGATCAGCAGGAACGCCACCAGGGCGAAGGCCACGGCCACCAGGATGCCTTGGTTGATCGCCTGGCGACGCAGGTCTTCAAGGGGCGTCAGCAGGGTGAAATTCCACGGGGTATCGCTCAAGGGCCGGGTTTGCGACAAATAGCTGATGGCGCGCTCGTCGGACACCAGTTGGGTGTTGGCCGGGAAGGTCAGCTTCTCCATGCCTTCGGCCAGGCGCTCCCGGGCCAGGGGCACCAGCTCGTTCAAAGGGAACCAATAATATTGCAGGCTGCGGGCCAGGCGTTCCTTGGTCTCGTCGCTCAGGGGGCGCACCGACTTGAGCCGTCGCGCCGAGTCGCTGGACAGGATGATGATGCCGTTTTCATCACTGACGAACGCCTCCAGCCGCGCCCGCTGCCAGCGCTCCTCCATGGCTTCGAGGCGCACCTTGACCACGGCGACGCCGATGATCTTGCCCTGTTGTTCCAGGCCATGGGCGAGATAGTAACCGGGCTCGCCATTGGTGCTGCCGATGCCATAGAACCGTCCCGGCTGGCCGCGCACGGCGTTCTGGAAGTAGGCGCGGAAGGACAGGTCTTCGCCCAGGTAACTGTCGACATCACGCCAGTTGCTGGTGGCCATCACCCGGCCGGTGGTGTCCATCACGTAGATGGCCCGGCTGCGACTGCGGCGGTTCAGGCCTTCGAGGTATTCGTTGACGGTCTTGCGATGCTCGGGCGTCGGGTCGTCCAGCAGTTGCGAGACGCTCGACTCAAGCTCCAACAGGCTGGGCAGGTAGGTGTACTTGCTGATCTCGCTCTCGACCGCACGGGCGTGCAGTTCCAACTGGCGCTCACCATTCTCGGCGAGGCCGCGTACGCCGTAGTGCTCACTGATCCAGAAGCCGAGGTAACCCAGGCCGATCATCAACGCAATGACCAGCGGCGGCAGGAACAGATGGCGGATCAGGCGGGGTTTCACGGCGAGTGATGGCGGCGCGGCGCGATAAAGGGTGGGGTCGCATTTCATCACAGAAGCCTTGGGTCAACCAGTGTGGCGGCGGTCGTCCTTCGAACGCGGTCCTGTGGCGAGGGAGCTTGCTCCCGCTCGGCTGCGAAGCAGTCGCAAAACGGTTCATGCGGTATGCCAGAAACATTGCATTTGCCGGTTTGGGGTCGCTGTGCGACCCAGCGGGAGCAAGCTCCCTCGCCACAAGGACAAGCGCGCCTAAAGGAGGCGACGCTTAGTGCTGCAGGATTTTCTCAAGGAAATGCTGCGCACGTTCGGAGCGGGCGCTGATGTCGCCGAAGAACTCTTCTTTCGGGCAGTCTTCGATGATCTGGCCCTGGTCCATGAAGATCACCCGGTTCGCCACTTTGCGGGCGAAGCCCATTTCGTGGGTCACGCACATCATGGTCATGCCTTCGTGGGCCAGTTGCACCATCACGTCGAGCACTTCGTTGACCATTTCCGGGTCAAGGGCCGAGGTCGGTTCGTCGAACAGCATCACCACCGGGTCCATCGCCAGCGCACGGGCAATCGCCACGCGCTGCTGCTGGCCGCCGGAGAGCTGGCCCGGGTGCTTGTGGGCGTGGGCCGAGAGACCCACGCGCTCAAGCAATTGCAGGCCTTTCTTGGTGGCTTCTTCCTTGCTGCGGCCCAGCACCTTGATCTGCGCGATGGTCAGGTTCTCGGTGATGGTCAGGTGCGGGAACAGTTCGAAATGCTGGAACACCATGCCCACCCGCGAACGCAGTTTCGGCAGGTTGGTCTTCGGGTCGGCGATGGACGTGCCATCGACCACGATGTCGCCCTTCTGGAACGGCTCCAGGGCGTTCACGCACTTGATCAGCGTGGACTTGCCCGAACCCGACGGCCCGCACACCACCACAACCTCACCCTTGCTGACCTCGGTGCTGCAATTGGTCAGTACCTGGAAGTCCCCATACCACTTGTTGATGTTCTTGATAGAGATCATACGGCGAACCTTTTTTGCAGACGCTTGACCAGCAGCGAGGCGGCAAAGCTGATTGTGAAGTACACGAGACCTGCGATGATCAGGAACTCATTGGAGCGGCCGATGATGTCGCCATTGGCCCGCGAAGCATTGAGGAAGTCCACCAGGCCGACCGTGTAGACCAGCGAGGTGTCCTGAAACAGGATGATGCTCTGTTGCAGCAACAGCGGGGTCATCTTGCGAAACGCCTGGGGCAGGATGATCAGGCGCATGACCTGGCCATAGTTCATGCCCAGTGCCTGTGCCGCGCCCATCTGGCCCTTGGGGATCGACTGCACGCCGGCCCGCACGATTTCGCAGAAGTACGCCGCCTCGAACATCATGAACGCCACGACGCAGGAGCCGAACGCACCGATCGGCGTGTCTTCGCCGGTGATCCAGCGCAGCACGAACGGCACCGCCAGGTAGAACCAGGTGATGACCAGCAGCAGCGGGATCGAGCGGAAATAGTTGACGTAGGCGCCAGCGATATTGGAGACCAGCTTGTTGTGGGACAGGCGCATCAGCGCCAGGATCGTCCCCAGGATGATCCCGCCGACGACACCCAGGGCCATCAGCTTGAGGGTCATCACCATGCCGTTCCACAAGCCGGGAATGGCCGGGATGATGCCAGTGAAGTCGAATTCCATTATTTACCCCCCACGGAGATCAGGCCGGGCACCGCGACTTTCTTCTCGACCATGCGCATCAGCAGCATCAGGCTCATGTTCAGGGTGAAGTAGATCAGCGTCGCCAGGGTAAAGGCTTCGAACAGGTTGGCCGAGAACTCGGCGGTCTGCTTGGTCTGCGCGAGCAATTCCATCAAGCCGATCAGCGAGGCCACGGAGGAGTTCTTGAAGACGTTGAGGAATTCCGAGGTCAGCGGCGGAATGATGATCCGGTAGGCCTGGGGCAGCAGCACGTTCCAGTAGATCTGCGGCAGCTTGAAGCCCATGGCGCGGGCGGCGGATTCCTGGCCGCGCGGTAGCGCCTGGATGCCGGTGCGTACCTGTTCGCAGACCCGCGCGGCGGTGAACAGGCCCAGGCACACGACGACGCTCAGGTAGGCCGAGGTGGTCGGGTTCAGGTCCTGCTTGTACCACTCCTGCATATCGGCGGGCAGCAGGTCCGGCACCAGGAAGTACCAGATGAACAGCTGAACCAGCAGGGGCACGTTACGGAAAAGCTCTACGTAGCACGTGGCGATACCCGACACCAGCCGGTTCGGCACGGTGCGCATCACACCCAGGATCGAGCCCAGCAGCAGGGCGATGATCCAGGCGACGACGGCGATGGCGATGGTCCAGCCCAGGCCGGCCACGTACCAGTCGAGATAAATCTCGCTGCCCACGCCGGTGGACTTGAAGAACACGCCCCAGTCCCAGTTGTAATTCATTAGGGTCTCCCCTCAGATCGTTCGATATACAAATGCCCGCCTGGGGAAGCTCCGTTCCCGCCCGGCTTGGAGGCCAGGCACACGCGATCGGCTCGACAGCCACCGGTTCGAGTGTTTCCAGATTTGCCAGCAGGGAGTGACCATCCCCTGAAGGAGCGGGGCCCCTTCAGGAGATAAGGTTAGTCAGAAATCAGGATTTCTTGTCGTCAGCCGCTTTATCGGTCGGCGTGGCGATCAGTGCCTTGAGTTCGTCGCTCATCGGGAAGTTGAGATTCAGGCCTTTTGGCGGGATCGGTTGCATGAACCATTTTTCGTAGATCTTGTTGATCTCGCCCGAAGCGTAGGTGGCCTTGATGGCGTCATCGACAACCTTTTTGAACGGCTCGTCGCCCTTGCGCATCATGCAGCCGTAGATTTCGTAGGACTGTGGGGTGCCGGTGACGGCCCAGTCATCGGCCTTCTTGGCCTTGGCGGCTTCGCCAGCCAGCAGGGCGTCGTCCATCATGAACGCGACGGCACGACCCGATTCCAGCATCTGGAAGGATTCGCCGTGGTCCTTGGCGGAGATGACGTTCATGCCCATCTGCTTGTCGGCGTTCATGGCCTTGAGGATGCGCTCGGACGTGGTGCCGGCGGTGGTCACGACGTTCTTGCCCTTGAGGTCGTCGAAATCCTTGTACTTGGAGTCTTTCTTGGACAGCAGCTTGGTGCCGATCTCGAAGATGCCAACGGAGAAGGCGACTTGTTGCTGGCGCTCGACGTTGTTGGTGGTGGAGCCGCACTCCAGGTCCACGGTGCCGTTCTGCACCAGCGGGATACGAGTTTGCGAGGTGACCAGGTTGTACTTGACCTGCAGGTTCGGTACGTCGAGCTCTTTCTTCAGGGCTTCGACAACTTTCAGCTGGATGTCATGGGAGTAGCCGACCGGCTTGCCGGAAGCGTCTGCGATGTAGGAGAACGGAATGGAAGCGTCGCGATGCCCAAGCGTAACGACGCCGGACTCTTTGATCTTTTTCAGTGTGCCGGTCAGTTCGGCTGCGAAAACCGGCGTGCTGATCAGAGCGGCAGCAATGGCTGCGCCCAGGAGATGGGGAACGATACGCATCGATGTTTCCTCGACATTGTTTTTTTTATTTCGGCCGGTTCGTCGGCCCTGAGTACTTCGAAATGCCTGGCAGCTCCTGGTGTGTTGGCGTACAGGCATTCGTCTCGAGGAGTGTAGAGCATGAGTCGTGCCAGGCCAGTCGTTTCTGGATAACTACTTGTTTTTTAAGATAATTAATGTTTTGTTTCAGGTTTTGTGCGGCCTGGTTTATCCGGTTAGCCGAACCGATCGATAGGTCTTGTTCGGAAAACCGAATGCCTTGCGCCTTCACACAATCCCTGTGGTGGGCTCCAGATAGCGAAAAGCCCCTGAATCGCGGGATTCAGGGGCTCTTCGGTTTAGCCGGGTATCGCTCAGGCCGCTTCGATCTTGCGGCGATTGTGCTCGACCTTATCCAAGTACTGCTGCAGCTTCTGTTGCTCGGCGGGGGTGGTGAACAAACCCAGCTTGCTGCGGCGCCAGAGGATATCCTGGGCATCGACGGCCCACTCGTCGCTGCACAGATAATCGATTTCGCGGGTGTAGAGGCCGGCACCGATGTGCTCGCCCAGATCGCCGAGGTCGTGCACGCCTTCGAGCATGCGCCAGGTACGGCTGCCATAGGTGGTGGCCCAGCGTCGGGCGATGTCGGTTGGCAGCCAGTCGAATTTGTCCCGCAGCGCCGAGCACAATGCTTGCGGGGTGGTCATGTTTTCCCCGCCGGGGAGGGCTTCCACGGCGGTCCAGCTCCCGCGCATCTGTGTGAAGTAGGGGGCCAGTTGCGCCATGGCTGATTCGGCCAGTTTGCGATAGGTGGTCAGCTTGCCGCCAAACACCGACAGCAATGGGGCCTCTTGACCGCCGCCCGACAGCGCCAGGGTGTAGTCCCGTGTCACGGCCGATGGGTTGTCGGATTCGTCATTGCACAGCGGACGTACACCGGAGTAGCTGTGCAGGATATCGTCGCGGCTGATTTGCTTCTTGAAGTGAGCATTGACCACTTTCAACAGGTAATCGGTTTCGCCTTCGGTAATCGCCACTTTGGCCGGATCGCCGGTGTATTCGCGATCCGTCGTACCGATCAAGGTGAACTGGTTCAGGTACGGAATGGTGAACACGATGCGCTGATCTTCGTTTTGCAGAATGTGCGCATGCTCGCCTTCGTAGAGTTTCGGCACGATCAGGTGACTGCCCTGGATCAGGCGGATGCCATAGGGCGATTCCAGCTTCAGGTCATCGCGAATGAACTTGGCCACCCACGGGCCCGCAGCGTTGACCAGCGCCTTGGCGTGGATCGAAAACAGGCTGCCGTCGGCACGTTCCAGGTGCAAGTGCCACAGACCTTTGCTGCGACGGGCATTCACGCAACGGGTGCGGGTGTGGACATGCGCGCCTTTCTCCCGGGCGGCCATGGCATTGAGCACCACCAGCCGCGCATCGTCGACCCAACAGTCGGAGTATTCGAAGCCTTTGGTGATCTCGCTTTTCAGTGCGCTGTCGGCCCCGAACTTCAGGCTTCTGGAGCCGGCGAGTTGCTCGCGTTTGCCCAGGTGATCGTAGAGGAACAGGCCGGCGCGAATCATCCAGGCCGGGCGCAGGTGCGGGCGGTGGGGCAGCACGAAGCGCATTTGCTTGACGATGTGCGGGGCCTTGGTCAGCAGCACTTCACGCTCGGCCAAGGCTTCGCGTACGAGGCGGAATTCATAATGTTCAAGGTAGCGCAGGCCGCCGTGGATCAGCTTGCTGCTCGCCGACGAGGTATGGCTAGCCAGATCGTCCTTTTCGCAAAGGAACACCGAAAGACCGCGACCGGCAGCGTCCGTGGCAATCCCCACGCCATTGATACCGCCACCAATGACGGCGACGTCATAGATCTCGGCGAGAGGGGGCGTAGGCAAGGTAGAAGTGGGCATCGGCTGGCCTCGGGCTCTTTTTCACAATATTTGAATTCGAACATAAATGTTCATTTGCGAAAATACTAGCCCATAAGCACAGCCACGACCAGTCGAATTCGATTGAAATTACTGATCGAATGCGGCTGAAAGGAAAATTTACGAACAAAAAGAGAATTGTGGAATGCTTCTGTGGCGAGGGAGCTTGCTCCCGCTGGATGGCGAAGCCATCCCAAGCAGGCTGGCGTTTTTCTTCAGGCTAACCGCACCAGGCCGATTTTACGACGGCTACGCCGCCGAGCGGGAGCAAGCTCCCTCGCCACAGGGGATCGGGGTGAAGTCAGACCACCTCCAGCCGAATCTTGTGCTGGGTCAATAGTTGCGCCAGGGCCGGCACGGGCTGCTGGTCGGTCACCAGGCAGTCGATCAGGCTGATAGGCCCCAGGCGGACCATGGCGTTGCGCCCGAATTTGCTGGAGTCCGCCGCCAACAGCACTTGCCGGGCGTTGGCGATGATGGCTTGGGAAACCCGCACTTCCTGGTAGTCGAAGTCCAGCAGGCTGCCATCTTCATCGATCCCGCTGATGCCCACCAAGGCGAAGTCGACCTTGAACTGATTGATAAAGTCGACGCTGGCCTGGCCCACCACGCCGCCATCACGCCGTACGTTACCGCCAGCGACCAGGACTTCGAAATCGTCCTTGGCACTGAGGATCGAAGCGACGTGCAGGTTGTTGGTGATGACCTTCAGATGGTTGTGATTGAGCAGCGCCCGGGCGATGGATTCGGTGGTGGTGCCGATGTTGATGAACAGCGAGGCGTGATCGGGGATCTGGGCGGCGATGGCTTCGGCGATGCGTTGCTTCTCGTCGCGCATCTGGTCCGCGCGCATGGCGTAGGCAGTGTTTTCCACGCTTGAATCGTAGGCGGCGCCGCCGTGATAGCGGCGCAGCAGGTTCACTTCCGCCAGTTGATTGATGTCGCGGCGGATGGTTTGCGGGGTGACGACGAATAGCTGCGCCATTTCCTCGATGCTGACATAGCCGCGCTCGCGGACCAGTTCGAGGATTTGTTGCTGGCGTGGAGGCAGATTCATGGGGCTTCCTTTGGGCTGCCGTACAAAATTTGCCCATGATGCCGCAGGAATCCACTCCCGACCAGTTTCGGAATCTTGTCGGCCTTTATTCCGCGTCTTCGTGGGGCTCCCAATCGCGGGTGCGGCTGACGGCTTTCTGCCAGCCGGCGTAGAGTTTCTCTTTCGCCGGCTCCTCCAGTTGCGGTTCGAATTCGCGCTCGATCACCGCTTTGCCCCGCAGTTCTTCCAGGCTGCCCCAGAAGCCGCACGCCAGGCCGGCCAGGTAGGCGGCGCCCAAGGCCGTAGTTTCACGCATTTTCGGCCGCTCGACCCGGGTGCCGAGGATGTCGGCCTGGAACTGCATCAGGAAATTGTTCGCCACCGCGCCACCGTCGACGCGCAGGGCCCGGAGGCGTTCGCCCGAATCCTGTTGCATGGCGTCGAGTACGTCGCGGGTCTGGTAGGCAATCGACTCCAGCGCTGCGCGAATAATGTGATCGACCCGTACGCCGCGGGTCAGGCCGAACAGCGCGCCACGGGCATAGGGGTCCCAATACGGCGCGCCGAGGCCGGTGAAGGCGGGCACCAGGTACACACCGTTGCTGTCCTTGACCTTGTTGGCGAAGTATTCGGTGTCCAGGGCGTCGTTAATGATCTTCAGTTCATCGCGCAGCCATTGGACCGTGGAGCCGCCATTGAATACCGCGCCTTCCAGGGCGTAGGCCACTTCGCCACGTGGGCCGCAGGCGATGGTGGTGAGCATGCCGTGATTGGATTTCACGGCCTTCTTGCCCGTGTTCATCAGCAGGAAGCAGCCGGTGCCGTAGGTGTTTTTCGCTTGGCCCGGCTCCACGCACATCTGCCCGAACAGGGCGGCCTGCTGATCGCCAGCGATGCCGCCGATGGCGATGCCGCTCTTGGTGCGCCCGTAAATTTCCGAGGACGACTTCACTTCAGGGAGCATTTCGCGAGGGATGTCGAGGATCTCGAGCATCTTCGTGTCCCATTCCAGCGAGTGGATATTGAAGAGCATCGTGCGCGAGGCGTTGGTGTAGTCGGTGACGTGGACCTTGCCGCCGGTGAATTTCCAGATCAGCCAGCTATCGACGGTGCCGAACAGCAGCTCACCGTTGCGCGCGCGCTCGCGGCTGCCTTCGACGTTGTCCAGGATCCACTTGAGTTTGGTGCCGGAGAAGTACGGGTCGGTGACCAGGCCGGTGGTCTGGCTGATGTATTGCTCGTGGCCGTCGCGCTTGAGCTGTTGGCAGATCTCGGTACTGCGCCGGCACTGCCAGACGATGGCGTTGTAGATCGGCCGACCGGTGGTCTTGTCCCAGACCACGGTGGTTTCCCGCTGGTTGGTGATGCCGATGGCCGCCACTTGGTCATGGTGCAGGCCGGCCTGGGCCAGGGCCTCGACCATGACCGCGCTCTGGGTGGCGAAGATTTCCATCGGGTCGTGTTCGACCCAACCGGCTTGTGGGTAATGCTGGGCGAATTCGCGCTGGGCGGTGCAGACCACGTTGGCGTCACGGTCGAAGATGATCGCCCGCGAGCTGGTCGTACCCTGGTCGAGGGCAATGATGTAATTCTTGTTCTGGATATCGGTCATGTCGATTGCCTTGGGACGTAAAAGGAAGAAGCCACGGCGCAGGTTCGATGGGCAAGAGCCTGCGTCGACTGTTTCAGGATGTTCTGGGCTTGCCGTCAATGGCCGGTGTTGCATCCTTTGTAGCAGTTATGGCGCTGGGCAGGTGGCGGGCAATCAACCCGCGATAAGCCGCGGCACCGAGGCACGCACCGACGATCGGCGCGAAAACCGGAACCAGGAAGTACGGGATATCGCGTCCACCCGTGAGGGAAATTTCACCCCAGCCTGCGAAGAAAGTCATCAGTTTAGGACCGAAGTCCCGCGCCGGGTTCATCGCAAAGCCCGTCAGCGGTCCCATGGAACTGCCAATCACGGCAATCAGCAAGCCGATCAGCAACGGCGCCAGTGGGCCACGAGGCAAGCCGTTGTTGTCATCTGTCAGGGACATGATGACCCCCATCAGAATGGCGGTGATGATCGCTTCCACGAGAAAGGCCTGGCCAGTGGACAGTGCTGCGTGCGGGTAGGTGGAGAACACCGAGGCCAGTTCGAGGCTCGCTTCGGTGCCGCGAACCATGTGCCGGGATTGTTCGAAATCGAAGAATAGATTGCTGTACAGCGTGTAGACCAGAAGGGCGCCGCAGAAAGCGCCGGTCACTTGGGAAATGATGTAGAAGGGCAGCTTGCGTTTTTCAAAGTCGGTGAACAGGCACAGGGCGATGCTGACGGCAGGGTTGAGATGGGCGCCGGAAATGCCCGCGCTCAGATAGATGGCCATGCTGACGCCGACGCCCCAGATGAGGCTGATTTCCCACAAGCCGAAACTCGCACCCGCGACCTTGAGCGCCGCGACGCAACCGGTGCCGAAAAAGATCAGCAGGCCCGTTCCCAGGAATTCGGCCAGGCATTGGCTGGACAGGGGCGGCTGTTGTAAAGCAGTTGTCATTCAAACCTCGGTTTTTTGTTGTTTTGCAGCGCGTTCGATACAGCACGATTGCGCGATTTCCACCGAGGCAGGATCCCCATCCTGATCTCGGGTTGCAGCTTGAGACATGCAATGTGACTTTCAGTTTCGAAAAAATATAGACAAGAAACGCTGGTGTCAAAGGTCGAAAGTGAACCGTCGGTCATATTTCAACTATTCGCGCTGTGAATGACTCGCCTGTTGGCGCGGCGTCGCCGGTCGTTGCAGTGCAGTACCGGAGCCTTTTCACAGGCGATGGCTTAGAATCCGCTCACTCGTTTTGGATTTCCTTTGTCAGGAGCGGTCATGACACCCGCGTTGGATCTGCTTAAGAAAGTGCGCGCCGAACATCGCATCCACAGCTATGAACACGATCCCAAGGCTGCTTCCTATGGCTTGGAGGCGGCGGAAAAGCTCGGGCTGGATCCGGCGCAAGTGTTCAAGACGCTGTTGGCGGCCAGCGAAAAAGGTGAGCTGTTGGTGGCGGTAGTGCCTGTGGCCGGGAGTTTGGATTTGAAAGGCCTGGCCCATGCCGCCGGCGTGAAGAAGGTCGAGATGGCCGACCCGGCCGCCGCGCAGCGTTCGACCGGTTATTTGCTCGGCGGGATCAGCCCGCTGGGGCAGAAGAAGCGTCTGCGCACGTTTATCGACAGTTCCGCACAGCCGCTCGCCAGCATGTTCGTCAGTGCGGGGCGGCGTGGGTTGGAAGTCGAGCTGGCGCCTTCGGTATTGAAGGAGCACACCGGGGCGGCGTTTGCCGATATTGGGCGGACTTGATAGCCGGGTGGCTGCTGCGCAGCCAAGCGGGAGCAAGCTCCCTCGCCACAGGGGAGTAAGGCCTGGTCGGTGTGTTTATCCGGCGCTGTAGGGTGAAAATTCTGCTGATCTGTCTCTGGATAAGCCGTGCCGTTGCACCCATGCTGGCGCATCAGAAAAATAAGGAGAAGTGCCATGCAGCTTGCGTTTCATCAGGTCGATGCGTTCAGTGACCGGCCATTCGGCGGTAACCCGGCGATGGTCTATCGGCTCGACGGCTGGCTTGCCGATGACTTGATGCAGAAGATTGCCGCCGAACATAACCTGGCTGAAACCGCGTTTCTGGTGCGCGAAGGCCAGCATTGGCATATCCGCTGGTTCACCCCCACCACCGAAGTCCCGCTGTGTGGGCACGCCACGTTGGCCAGCGCTTATGTGCTGTTCGAGGTCTATCACGAACCCGTCGAGCGCCTGGATTTCATTTGCCGGTCCGGTTCGCTGAGCGTGACGCGCGAGGGGGATCGGCTGTGGCTGGATTTTCCGGCCGTCGTGCCTGCCGAATTGGGCGCCTCCCTGGCGGTGCAGAGTGCCTTGGGCGTCGAAGCGGTGGATGTGTTGAGTTCCAACGAACTGTTCGTGGTACTGGAATCGGAGCAAGCGGTGCTCGATTGCAAGCCGGACATGGCGGCCCTGGCGAAACTGCCTTGGCCCGGCGCTATCGTCACCGCACCGGGGAGCAAGCATGATTTTGTCTCGCGCTATTTTGCCCCGGCGATCGGCATCAACGAAGACCCGGTGACTGGCTCGACCCATTGCAGCCTGATTCCCTACTGGTCCAAACGCCTGGGTAAACACGGGCTGACGGCTTATCAATGCTCGGCCAGGGGCGGGGCGTTGTTTTGCCGGTTGGAAGGTGAGCGGGTGAAGATTGGCGGGCATGCGACGTTGGTGGCGAGTGGGACGTTGATGTTGGGGGCGCACTGACTTTTGTGGGAGCGGGCTTGCTCGCGAAGGCGGTGTGTCAGCTACATTGATGTTGAATGTGCTGCCCTCTTCGCGAGCAAGCCCGCTCCCACACTGGAGGTGCGTTATCAGTTGGCCGCGCTATAGCGCCGTACACCGCTGTCCACCGGCGGGATCTGCGCTGCCGTGCTGCCCGAGGCCTGGAACAGCACCAGGTGCTCAGCCGCCACGCGGATGCCGACGTCGGCGCCCACCTGATGGTCGGCATGGCTGGGGAAGATCGATTCCAATTGCGCGCCGGTGGGCAACTGCAGGCGATACAAGGTTGAGGCGCCCAGGAAGGTCTTGCCGATAATTCTACCGGTGAGCGGGCTGTCCGGCGCATAGACGATATCGTCCGGGCGCAGCAGCACGTCCACCGCACCGCCGATGGGCCAAGTGTAGGCGCGGTTGCCACGCAGGATGCCCAGTTCGGTCTGCACCGATTCCGGGCTGTCGAGCTGGCCACGAATGAAATAGCCCTGGCCAATGAAACTGGCGACGAATGGCGTCAGCGGTTCGTGGTACAGGTTGTAGGGTGTGTCCCACTGTTCCAGGCGACCTTCCTTGAAAACACCGACGTGGTCACTCACGGCGAAGGCTTCTTCCTGGTCATGGGTGACCAGGATCGCGCTGGTGCCACGGGCCTTGAGAATGTCCCGTACTTCATGGCTGAGCTTGCGGCGCAGCTCGCCATCGAGGTTGGAGAACGGCTCGTCGAGCAACAGCAACTGCGGTTCCGGCGCCAGCGCACGGGCCAGGGCCACGCGTTGTTGCTGGCCGCCGGACAGTTCATGGGGAAAACGCTTGCCCAAGTGTTTCAGGTTGACCAGTTCCAGCAGCTCTTCGACGATGCGGTCCTTGTCCGGATGCTTGCGAATGCCAAAGGCAATGTTCTGTGCCACGCTCAGGTGAGGGAACAGGGCGTAATCCTGGAACACCATGCCGATGCGACGCTTTTCCGGGGCGAGGGTGAAACCGGCGCGGGAGATGGTTTCCCCAGCCAGTTGGATTTCACCCTCATGCACCGGTTCGAAGCCGGCAATGGCGCGCAACGTCGTGGTCTTGCCGCAGCCGGACGAACCGAGCAGGCAACCGATGTCACCGGCATTGAGGTGCAGGTTGAGGTTCTGGACGACCCGCTGGTCCTGGTAGCCGCAGGCCAGGTTGTGCAAGTTCAGCAGCAGGGCGTGGCTCATGCGTGGTGATACGCCGGCTCGACCAGGAACTCGAGCAGGGCCTTTTGCGCGTGCAGGCGATTTTCGGCCTGGTCCCAGGCTACCGAACGCGGATCATCCAGCAGGTCCATGCTGATTTCCTCGCCACGGTGGGCCGGCAGGCAGTGCATGAACAGCACGTCGGCATCTGCCAGGTCGAGCAGGGCCCGGTTGACCTGCAGTGGCGCGAACAGCTCCAGGCGCCTGGCGGTCTCTTCTTCCTGGCCCATGGAGGTCCAGACGTCGGTGCTCACCAGGTGCGCACCGGCCACGGCCTGTTTCGGATCGCGGACGATGGACACTCGGTCCCCGGCCTTGGCCAGCAGCTCGGCATTGGGGTCAAAGCCTTCAGGGCAGGCAATGCGCAGCTGGAAGTCGAATTGCATCGCCGCTTCTATATAGCTGTTGCACATGTTGTTGCCATCGCCGATCCAGGCCACGGTCTTGCCTTGGATCGAGCCACGGTGCTCGAGGAAGGTCTGCATGTCGGCCAGCAACTGGCAAGGGTGCAGGTCGTCGGACAGGCCGTTGATCACCGGTACGCGGGAATGGGCCGCGAACTCGGTCAGGGTGCTGTGGGCAAAGGTACGGATCATCATCGCGTCCAACATGCTCGACATGACGATGGCGCAGTCGCTGATGGGTTCGCCACGGCCCAGTTGGGTGTCACGGGGCGACAGGAAGATCGCCTGGCCGCCCAGCTGGATCATGCCGGCTTCGAAAGAGATGCGGGTGCGGGTTGATGACTTCTCGAAGATCATCCCCAGCACGCGGTTTTTCAAGGGCTCGAACAGTACGCCGCGGTTACGCAGGTCCTTGAGCTCCACGCCTCGACGGATCACGCCGAGCAACTCATCGGGCGTGAAATCCATCAGGGAGAGAAAGTGCCTTGCGCTCATGATTGACTACCTTTTTGTAACTGACCGCAGATGCTCAAAGCCTTGTTTAATCAAAAAACGGGCGAGACCTGCGGCAAAAGCCGCACGGGGCGACGAAATAGGGGAAGGCGCGATCTTATAATTAAATGTCGCGTCTTACCAATAGGGCTACGGTTTTTGGGGAGTTCAGCGAGGCCATCCCAGGACTGCGATGGCAAATTTGTGGCCGGTTTCCTGACAGCAGCGACCCATTTGTACACTGGCGTTGCTCGGCTTGGCAATCAAGCGTGGCGGGCGCGTGATGGAGGATGGTCGGTTTTTGCCATGCCATTGTGTCCTTTCACCTGTCTGCTGGTGCTTGTGAAACATTTCCTAATGCAAAGGCCTGGGTTATAAATGAGCCTCAGCGGCACAGGAGCCCGAAATGGATTCGAAAGAGCAACAACTGATGGAATTGCTGGGGCTGACCGCACGCTCGCTGACGCACCTGACGGCTTCGGTGACGTCCATGTCATTCGAATTGCTGCGCAGCGATGACGAAGTGACCAAGGCCGCCGGCCGGCGGATGATCGATCGCATGGCCACGATCAGCAGCGGCCTCGACGAGCATTGGCGGTTGATTGGCGAGCTGACCGGTGTACCCATCGCCCAGGAACAAGTGGAAACCATCGAGGAAATCCAACTCCTGGCGCCACCTCCCGAAGGTCCTTGAACGCACCTCATCGGCGGGCCTGATGCCCGGCAATTCACAGGACGAACGTCGCTGGCGCTGCCGGGAATCACGCGCCATAGTTTTGTTCCCGCGGCCGAAAGTGCCCGCCACGAATAAAACAGAGACTGGCCATGACCAAGACTCTCCACCACCGTGCGTGCCATCTGTGTGAAGCCATCTGTGGCTTGACCCTCGAAACCACCGAAACCGACGGCCAGGGCCTGGCGATCACCTCGATCAAGGGCGATGCGCTGGACACGTTCAGCCGTGGTCACATCTGCCCCAAGGCCGTGGCCCTGCAAGACATCCAGAACGATCCAGACCGCCTGCGCCAACCCATGCAACGCGTCGGCAGCGAATGGCAACCCATCGCCTGGGACGATGCCTTTGCGCTGGTGGCCGAGCGCCTGGCGGCTATCCAGGCGCGTCACGGCCAGAACGCGGTGGCCGTCTACCAGGGCAACCCCAGCGTGCATAACTATGGGCTGATGACCCACAGCAACTATTTCCTGGGGTTGTTGAAGACCCGCAGCCGTTTCTCGGCGACCTCGGTGGACCAACTGCCTCATCATTTGACCAGTCACCTGATGTACGGTCACGGCCTGCTCCTGCCGATTCCGGACATCGACCACACCGATTTCATGTTGATCCTCGGCGGCAACCCGCTGGCTTCCAACGGCAGCATCATGACCGTGCCAGACGTGGAAAAGCGCCTCAAGGCGATCCAGGCCCGTGGCGGCAAAGTGGTGGTGGTCGATCCACGCCGCAGCGAAACGGCGGCCATCGCTGACCAGCACGTCTTCGTCCGCCCGGGTGGTGATGCGGCACTGCTGTTTGGCTTGCTCAATACTTTGTTCAGCGAAGGCCTGACTCGTGACAGTCATCTGCCGGTGGACGGCCTGGACGAGGTGCGCGCGGCCGTCGCTTCCTTCACGGCTGAAGCGATGAGTCCGCTCTGTGCGGTGCCGGCCGCGCAGATCCGGCAATTGGCCCGGGACTTCGCCGCCGCGCCGTCAGCGGTGTGCTATGGACGGATGGGCGTGTCGACCCAGGCGTTCGGCACGCTGTGCCACTGGCTGATTCAGGTAATCAACCTGGTCACCGGCAATCTTGACCGGGTGGGCGGTGCGCTGTGCACCGAGCCGGCGGTGGACCTGGTGGCCACCACCTCGGGCGGTCATTTCAACCGTTGGCAGAGCCGGGTGTCCGGGCGTCCCGAGTACGCCGGGGAGCTGCCGGTGTCAGCCCTGGCCGAGGAGATGCTGACCGAGGGCGAAGGCCAGATTCGCGCGTTGGTGACCGTGGCCGGCAATCCGGTGCTGTCGACGCCCAACGGGCGGCAACTGGAGCAGGCCCTGGATGGGCTGGAGTTCATGGTCAGCGTCGATTTGTACATCAACGAAACCACCCGTTACGCCGACCTGATCCTACCCTCGACCTCGGCCTTGGAAAACGATCACTACGACACCACGTTCAACCTGTTCGCCGTGCGCAACGTGACCCGTTTCAACCGGGCGATCCTGCCCAAGCCCGAGGGGGCGCTGCATGACTGGGAAATCTTCGTCGGCCTGGCCAAGGCCTTCGCCGCCCGGACCGGCAAGGCGCTCAAGCCGACCATGCCGCCGGCACAGATGATCGATTTTGGCCTGCGCAACGGGGCGTATGGCGATGCCTCGCCGCACAAGCTGTCCCTGGCGACCCTGTTCGACCATCCCCATGGCATCGACCTCGGCGCACTCAAGCCCAACCTGGCGGCGCGCCTGAAAACCGAAAACCAGCGGGTGCAGGCCGCACCGGCGGTGATTCTCGCTGACCTGGCGCGCTTTGCCGCGTTGCAGGCGCCTGAGCCGGATGAGTTACTGATGATTGGCCGTCGCCATGTGCGCAGCAATAATTCCTGGATGCATAACTTCCATCGACTGGTGAAGGGCAAGCCGCGTCATCAGTTGCTGATGCACCCGGATGACCTCGCCGCGCGTGGCCTTGCCGATGGGCAGCGCGTGACCGTCAGTTCGCGGGTGGGGGTCATCGAAGTCGAGGTGCTGGGCAGCCTGGACATGATGAAAGGCGTGGTCAGCCTGCCCCACGGCTGGGGCCATGCCCGGCCGGGCGTGCAGATGACCATTGCCAGCGCACAGCCAGGCTCCAGCGCCAACGACTTGACCGATCACTGTCAGCTCGATGAGTTATCCGGCAACGCGGCGCTCAACGGTGTACCGGTGAAGGTGGCGGCTGCGTAAAATTGTCCCTGAGCAGCACGTTCTGCTTTCCGTTACAATGCGCCACCGTGTCGACATCTGAAGTCGCAAAGTTTAAGCCGAGGTGCTCCGTGGATATCATCGAAACGATTAAAGACCAGATTGCCAACAACACCATCCTGCTTTACATGAAAGGCTCGCCGAACGCGCCACAGTGCGGTTTCTCGGCCAAGGCCGCCCAGGCGGTGATGGCGTGTGGCGAGAAGTTTGCCTACGTGGACATCCTGCAGAACCCGGAAATCCGCGCCAACCTGCCCAAGTACGCCAACTGGCCAACCTTCCCGCAATTGTGGGTGGGTGGTGAGCTGGTCGGCGGTAGCGACATCATGACCGAGATGGCCGCTGACGGCTCTCTGCAGGCCACGATCAAGGCAGCTGTGGAAGCAGCGGCGGCGAATAAGACCGAAGCCTGATCCACATATCCGTATTCAGCACACAGTTTGTGGCTGAATGCGGACACTGTGGGAGCGGGCTTGCTCGCGAAAGCGGTGTGTCAGTCTCTGTTGATGTTTCTGGTACAACGCTTTCGCGAGCAAGCCCGCTCCCACAGGGGATTTAAGTGAGCCTGGGAACCCAGGCAATAAAAAGCCCCGCCTCTCGAAAGAGGGCGGGGCTTTTTAGTGGCTTGCTACTGGGAAACTTACTCTTCACCCATCTGCGATTGCAGGTAGTTCTCCAGACCGATCTTGTCGATCAGGCCCAGTTGGGTTTCCAGCCAGTCGATGTGCTCTTCCTCGGATTCGAGGATGTCTTCCAGCAGTTCACGGCTACCGAAGTCGCCAACGCTTTCGCAATGGACGATGGCGGCCTTCAGGTCGGCATGGCCGGTGCGCTCGATGCGCAGGTCGCACTCGAGCATTTCCCGGGTGTGTTCGCCGATGTGCAGCTTGCCCAGGTCCTGGACGTTCGGCAGGCCCTCGAGGAACAGGATGCGCTTGATCAGCTTGTCCGCGTGCTTCATCTCGTCGATGGACTCGTGGTACTCGTGCTTGCCCAGCTTGTTCAGGCCCCAGTCCTCGTACATGCGCGCATGCAGGAAGTATTGGTTGATCGCGACCAGCTCATTGGCAAGGATCTTGTTGAGATGCTGGATGACTGTAATGTCGCCTTTCATGATGAGGCCTGCCCTGTAATAGCTGTGTATAGGGCGGAGTTTGAGCCGCGTATTTACCAGTGTCAAACCTAAGTTATTGAATAATAAATGAAAATTAATCGGAATAAGAATGTTTGTGTTCCGCGTCTGGACGCTAACTATTTGATTTGCAGGCATAAAAAAACCGGACATTAAGTCCGGTTCCTTGAAAAGCTGTGTTTACGCGGCAGTAAATTCTACCGGGTAAGGGATCGAGGCCTGTGCCGTTTGCACCTTGGCGAGGGTTTCACGCACCACTTCCTTGGCCAGGCAGGCACATTTGCCGCATTGGCTGGCTACGCCGGTGGCCTGGCGGACTTCGCGATAGCTGCAGCAACCTTCATAGATCGCTTCGCGGATTTGTCCGTCGGTGACGCCAGTGCAGAGGCATACATACATAAGTGAGAACCGTCGCTGGTTGTGACTCAATTGAGACGGATCTTAATGTTAACGAGAATGATTGTCAAAGTTGTTTCTCAAGGACTTTCACCCAGATGACGACAGGCTGACGAACGGTTTTATCCAGCGCGACGAAAGCGGCCCGCAGCGGGCCGGCGATTTTTCGATACCACGAAAAACCGTTGAAGACAGTCCAAATGCGCGGTGTATGATGGTCGGCCCTTGTAAGCGGGTTCGTGTCACAGGGCTGTCGCCTGAGGGTGGCAGGCTGGCCCGGACCTTGTTTTCACGCTATTACATCAGGAGATATCCCATGAGCGTACTCGTAGGCAAACAAGCCCCAGACTTTACCGTTCCAGCCGTCCTCGGCAACGGCGAAATCGTCGACAGCTTCACCCTGTCCTCGGCCATCAAAGGCAAATACGGCCTGGTGTTCTTCTATCCTCTGGACTTCACCTTCGTCTGCCCATCCGAGCTGATCGCACTGGATCACCGCATGGACGATTTCAAGGCGCGCAACGTTGAAGTGGTCGCTGTTTCGATCGACTCGCACTTCACCCACAACGCCTGGCGCAACACCCCGATCAACAATGGCGGTATCGGCCAGGTGAAATACACCATGGCTGCCGACATGAAGCACGAAATCGCCAAGGCCTATGACGTTGAGTCCGAAGGCGGCGTGGCTTTCCGTGGCGCGTTCCTGATCGACGACAAGGGTGTCGTCCGTTCGCAGATCATCAACGACCTGCCGCTGGGCCGTAACATGGAAGAGCTGATCCGTCTGGTCGACGCGCTGCAATTCCACGAAGAGCACGGCGAAGTCTGCCCGGCCAACTGGAAAAAAGGCGACAAGGGCATGACTGCATCGCCTGAAGGCGTTGCCGCTTACCTGGGCGAGCACAGCGACAAGCTGTAAGCGCACCCAGGCATAAAAAAACCGGCCCTCGATGGGCCGGTTTTTTTATGGGCAGTGCAAGCCGAATGATCGGCAGAGACGCAGAGCCCTTTGCACTGAACCCTGTGGCGAGGGAGCTTGCTCCCGCTGGGTGGCGTAGCCGCCCCAAATATTTTGTGAGCGCTTCGCGCTCAAGCGGGAGCAAGCTCCCTCGCCACAAGAGCCACAAGAGCCACAAGAGCCAGGCTTGGCCAATGTCAGTCGTCGAAATCCTGCCAGCCACCCATCTCTTTCCACCGGTTGACGATGCCGCAGAACAGCTCGGCGGTCTTCTCGGTGTCGTAGCGGGCCGAGTGGGCCTCGCGGCCATCGAAGTCGATGTCGGCTGCCTGGCAGGCCTTGGCCAAGACAGTCTGGCCGTACGCCAGGCCCGCCAAGGTCGCGGTGTCGAAGCTGGAGAACGGATGGAACGGGTTGCGCTTCATGTCCAGGCGCGCGACGGCGGCGTTGAGGAAGCCCAGGTCGAAGCTGCTGTTGTGGCCGACCAGGATCGCTCGCTTGCAACCGTTGGCTTTCAGCGCCTTGCGTACGCCACGGAAGATGTCGGTCAGGGCTGTTTCTTCGCTGACCGCCATGCGCAGCGGGTGATCGAGCTTGATCCCGGTGAACTCCAGGGCCGCCGCTTCGACGTTGGCGCCTTCGAACGGTTCGACGCGGAAGAAGTAGGTGTGATCAGGGAACACAAAGCCTTTTTCGTCCATGCCGATGGTGGTCGCGGCGATTTCCAGCAGGGCGTCGGTGGCGGAATTGAAACCACCGGTTTCGACATCGACGACGACCGGCAGATAACCACGGAACCGCGCGGCCATGGGGTGACGGGCGCCGCCCGAACCACCGTTGCCGTCCAGTTCGTCGTCGAAATGATCTTCACTCACGCGTTTTCCTCCAGCAGGCGCCAGCGCAGTTTTTCACCGGCGCGCAGCGGGATGACGGTCTGCTCGCCGAAGGGCAGGCTGACAGGGGCGGTCCATTCGTCACGGACCAGGGTAATACGATCGGTGTTCACCGGCAGGCCATAGAAACGCGGGCCGTGCAGGCTGGCAAAGCCTTCGAGCTTGTCCAGCGCGTTGCGCTGTTCGAACGCCTCGGCGTACATCTCGATGGCGGCGTAGGCGGTGTAGCAGCCGGCGCAACCGCAGGCCGCTTCCTTGGCGTGCTGGGCGTGGGGGGCCGAGTCGGTGCCGAGGAAAAACTTGGCGCTGCCGCTGGTGGCGGCGTCCAGCAAGGCTTCCTGGTGGGTATTGCGCTTGAGGATCGGCAGGCAATAGAAGTGCGGCCGGATCCCGCCCACCAGCATGTGGTTGCGGTTGTACAGCAGGTGATGGGCAGTAATGGTCGCGCCGACGTTGGCCGGTGCTTCGTTGACGAACTGCACGGCATCGCCGGTGGTGATGTGTTCGAACACCACCTTGAGGGTCGGGAAGCGCTCCACGACGCGGCGCATGTGCTCGTCGATGAAAATCTTCTCGCGGTCGAACACGTCGACGTCGCCCCGGGTGACTTCACCATGGATCAACAACGGCATGCCGACTTCGGCCATGGCCTCCAGCGCCGGGAAGATCTTGTCGATGCTGGTGACGCCGGAGTCGGAGTTGGTGGTCGCGCCGGCGGGGTACAGCTTGGCGGCGTGGACAAAACCGCTGGCCTTGGCGTCGCGAATCTCTTCGGGCTGGGTGCGGTCGGTGAGGTAAAGCACCATCAGCGGTTCGAAGCGGCTGCCAACCGGGCGCGCTGCGAGGATACGCTGGCGATAGCCATCGGCCTCGGCGGCGTTGCGCACGGGCGGAACCAGGTTAGGCATGATGATTGCGCGCCCGAAGGTGCGCGCGACATCGGCGACGGTATGGGTCAACACAGCACCATCGCGAAGATGAATATGCCAGTCGTCGGGACGCAGCAGGGTCAGGCGGTCGGACATTGGGGGGCTTCCAGGCGGGTCAAACTTTGGGAATGCTACCGGAAAAGACCGATTCAGGCACCCGCTATCAAGTTCTGCCACAACTTACCGATAGCTCCTACAGGTGTGCCACGAATCCGTGCAGTACCCCGGACAGGCGTCATGCCCTCAAGCAGGCGTCGATCTTTGTATAAAAGTCAGTGGAGCCTCCCGTGCGCCAGCGTTATCTAGCCTTGCTCAGTGTGTTTGCCAGCCTTCCCGCCATGGCGCTCACTTTCCAGACCCGTCTGGAGAGCATCGAGTGGACGGTCGAAGGCGACAAGTTCGAGTGCCGGCTGAGCCAGCCGATCACCGATTTTGGCAGCGGCGAATTCGTGCGCAAGGCGGGGGAGCAGGCCACGTTCCGCCTCAAGGCTTATAACCCGATGCTCGGTGGTGGCTCCGCAACGTTGCTCGCGGCCGCGGCGCCCTGGCAGCCAGGACGGGGCGATATCAACCTGGGCTCGGTCAGGATCGGCAGCGGCGATGTGCTGTTCGACAGTTCCCAGGTACAGGCAGGCCGACTGATCAGCGGGTTGATGGAAGGCCGCAGCCCCGTGGTTCGACGCAACACCGAGGATGGGCGCGTTTCCGAAGTTCGGCTGCTGCCCGTGCGCTTCAACAAGGCGTTCAACGATTACCAGGGCTGCGTGGCGAAACTGTTGCCGAAAAACTTCGAACAGATCAAGCAAACCCAGATCGGCTTCCCCGGTGAGGGGATTGAGCTGGATGCTCGGGCCAAGGCTCAGTTGCAGGTCATGCTCGACTTTATCAAGGCAGACCCGAGCGTCAATCATGTCGAGCTTGATGGCCATTCCGACAACAGTGGCAACCGCCTGACCAACCGTGAGCTTTCACGCCGTCGGGCCCTGGCGGTTCAGGACTTCTTCAAGGCCAACGGCTTCCAGGAGTCCCAGTTCACCGTGCGCTTCCACGGCGAGCGTTATCCGCTGGTCGCCAATACCAACGCCGCCAATCGGGCCAAGAACCGTCGTGTCGTCGTAAAACTGGAGCGAGTGGCGGCCACCCAGGCCCCGGCGCCACAACCGCCAACACCAGCGGCAACGCCTGCATCACCTGCTGTGGCACCCGCTGCTGCGCCGGGCAAGACGGCGGCGCCGGTTGTCCCGGCCAAGGCGGTTGCGCCTGCTGCGACGGCTGCGCGCACTTCCTGATCCCGCGCGCATCGTCGCGCAGTCGACATAATCTGTCGCTTCGTCGTCATAAGCTGTCGCGCCTCTGTAAATTATCCGCGCTGGACGTTAGACTTCCCGGCTTTCCGTACAACCCGTGGAGTGATGGCATGGCGGACGTAAACAAGGTCGTTCTGGCGTATTCCGGCGGCCTGGACACTTCGGTGATCCTCAAGTGGCTGCAGGACACATATAACTGCGAAGTGGTGACCTTCACCGCTGACCTGGGGCAGGGCGAAGAAGTCGAGCCTGCACGCGCCAAGGCCCAGGCCATGGGCGTCAAAGAGATCTACATCGATGACCTGCGCGAAGAGTTCGTCCGCGACTTCGTGTTCCCGATGTTCCGCGCCAACACCGTTTACGAAGGCGAGTACCTGCTGGGTACGTCCATCGCCCGTCCGTTGATCGCCAAGCGCCTGATCGAAATCGCCAACGAAACCGGCGCCGACGCCATTTCCCACGGCGCCACCGGCAAAGGCAACGACCAGGTGCGTTTCGAACTGGGCGCCTATGCCCTCAAGCCGGGCGTGAAAGTCATTGCACCGTGGCGTGAGTGGGACCTGCTGTCTCGCGAAAAACTGATGGACTACGCCGAAAAGCACGCGATCCCGATCGAGCGCCACGGTAAGAAAAAGTCTCCGTACTCGATGGACGCCAACCTGCTGCACATCTCCTATGAAGGCGGCGTGCTGGAAGACACCTGGACCGAGCACGAAGAAGACATGTGGCGTTGGACCGTCTCCCCGGAGAAGGCCCCAGATACCCCGCAGTACCTGGAACTGACCTATCGCAACGGCGATATCGTCGCACTGGACGGCGTGGAAATGAGCCCGGCCACCGTGCTGGCGACCCTGAACCGCATCGGCGGCGAACACGGCATCGGTCGCCTGGACATCGTCGAGAACCGTTATGTCGGCATGAAGTCCCGCGGCTGCTACGAAACCCCGGGCGGCACCATCATGCTGCGCGCCCACCGGGCGATCGAATCGATCACCCTGGACCGCGAAGTGGCCCACCTCAAGGATGAGTTGATGCCCAAGTACGCCAGCCTGATCTACACCGGCTACTGGTGGAGCCCTGAGCGCCTGATGCTGCAACAGATGATCGACGCTTCCCAGACCAACGTGAACGGCGTGGTACGCCTGAAGCTGTACAAGGGCAACGTGATCGTGACCGGGCGCAAGTCCGACGACTCGCTGTTCGATGCCAACATCGCGACCTTCGAAGAGGACGGTGGTGCCTACAACCAGGCCGACGCCGCCGGCTTCATCAAGCTCAACGCACTGCGCATGCGCATCGCTGCGAACAAGGGTCGCAAGCTGTTCTGACCTTGGCTACTCAAAAAAACGGCCTGCCTTGAGCAGGCCGTTTTTTTTGTCCTCTTTTTTTGTGCATGCCGCAGGTTCGTACCCGATGGCTCATTTATCCTGCCCGTGGGCTGCAAGATCTGTCTGGTTGTAGATGATGTACACGACGATGCCGGCGTGCCTTGAATGCTCCGTTCGACAGGTCTCGATCAAGCGCTGGGATTGGCTGCATAAGGTACACAGGGTGTCCGGCGATTCACGGCTGTGTCGATGCAGGCCTATCAGCAGCAGTCGTAGCTCCTTGCCCGTCTGGCGCAGCATTCGTTTACGCCGACCGGTCGTGTCATCCATGGTCTTTATAAAGTGTTTGCTCTTGCGAAAATCCGAAGGTGAATACAAGGAGCGATAATTGAAGTTGAGTGTGATGAAAAAAAGCAGCAACAGATAAAACGGAAAGCTGATCAGGAACCAGAGGTAATACTCGCGATCCTGATCATCCAGGAACGGCAGGGAAATCGCCGCGGAAGTTTCGGATAAAGTTGCGAATATGGCGATAAGGGTCATGGGGTTGGTGATGGTTTTCAAAGGTTTGTTCATGGTTAATGCTCATGGAATATTCATGCTCGGTGAGTAAAGTGAAAAAGAGTGTTTTGGGATAATAAGGTGTCGCGATAACCGTCAGGGATGCTGGCATTTAATGTCAGGCACCTGAGCGTCTTTTATATATGAATTCCTGTTGCTGAAGTGAGGTGAGTAAGTTTTAACAGCAAACAATTCAGTTACTCTTTATGAATAAAGAGCGTTCCGACGGTCAGTCCGCGACGGGCAGGGCGGTGAAAGAGCGCATTATTCGTGGGGAATACCGGAGTGTTGGTGAGGTCGATCTTTCTCTGAAAAAAATTCAGGACACATTTTTCCCGCCAGGATTTGTAGGAATTTTCTGTATCGCTTGTAGGTTCTGTCTCTCGGTGCGAGCGGTCAGGGGGGGGCAGTATGCCAAGGTAGAAATGACTAGGCTATTGTGCGTGCTCTAAAAATTCGAACAGCGAAGTTGGATTTGCCCATGAATAAAGTGCTGATCGTGGATGATCATCCCGTCATTCGTCTTGCTGTACGTTTGCTGATGGAGCGTCATGGATATGAGGTCGTTGCCGAAACCGACAACGGCGTCGATGCGCTACAACTTGCTCGTGAACTTATGCCCGACATCGTCATTCTTGATATCGGCATTCCGAAACTGGACGGGCTGGAGGTTATTGCCCGTTTGGCGGCCATTCCTTCATCAATGAAAGTGCTGGTGCTGACTTCCCAGGCGCCTGGACATTTTTCGATGCGCTGCATGCAAACGGGGGCGGCCGGGTATGTCTGCAAGCAACAGGACCTTACTGAGTTATTAAGTGCAATAAAGGCAGTGCTGTCCGGTTACAGTTACTTTCCCAACCAGGCACTGCACACGGTGCGATCGAGCCTGGGTAATGCCAGTGAGTCCGATATGGTTGATCGGTTATCGGGGCGGGAAATGATGGTCTTGCAGCAACTGGCGCGCGGCAAGACCAACAAGGAAATCGCCGATGGCATGTTCTTGAGCAACAAGACCGTCAGTACTTACAAGACGCGTCTGTTATTGAAACTCAATGCCCGTTCGCTGGTCGACCTGATCGAACTGGCGCAGCGCAATGGGTTGGTGTGAGGCTTCAGGTCACGCGTACTTAGTAAAAAGCCTCCATCGGGGAGGCTTTTACGTGTCAGAGATCAAAGTCGTATTCGGCCAGTTGCTTCTGTAAACGACGCTCTTCCAACAGGTTATCGATGGTGCGCCGCTTGCTCAGGTTGGTTTTCGCCACTTCCGGCACGGCCACAGGTTCGACGTCGTCGGCTTCAGCGGCGGTGAATTCGTCTTCTACATCCAGTTGTTCTTTGCCAGCACTCATGGGTTCGACTCCAGGCTAAGACTGCCATTGGCGCTCCTTATATCGATAAACCACGAGCGGGTAAAAAAGATTTTTTCAATCGATGGATCGAGAAAAGCAATAGCGCCTCAATCGTCCGACGTCTTGTGCTTGTATTCGCATAAATCTTCGATCCGGCAACTGCCGCAGCGGGGCTTGCGGGCCAGGCAGACGTAGCGTCCGTGGAGGATGAGCCAGTGATGGGAGTCCAGCAGGTATTCCTTGGGGACAAATTTCATCAGCTTCTTCTCCACTTCCACCACGTTTTTGCCGGGGGCCAGCCCGGTACGGTTGCTGACGCGGAAAATGTGGGTGTCGACGGCCATGGTCAATTGCCGAAATGCGGTGTTGAGCACGACGTTGGCGGTTTTGCGGCCGACGCCTGGAAGGGCCTCCAGCGCTTCACGGGTCTGGGGGATTTCACTGCCGTGGCGCTCGATCAGCAGGCGGCAGGTTTCAATCACGTTTTTAGCCTTGCTGTTGAACAGGCCGATGGTCTTGATGTACTCGGACAACCCTTCGACGCCCAGGGCATGGATCGCCTCTGGGGTATTGGCGACCGGGAACAGTTTGGCCGTGGCCTTGTTGACGCCGACGTCGGTGGACTGCGCCGACAGGATGACCGCGATCAGCAACTCGAACGGAGAGGAATAGGCCAGTTCGGTTTTCGGCTCCGGGTTGTCTTCGTGAAAGCGACGGAATATTTCCAGGCGTTTTGCGGCGTTCATGGGCGCGGCGTTTCCTCGAGGGTTGAAGGGGATTTGGCGGCCGTCCAGGCCTGTCGGGCGGCCAGCAGCAGCCCGAGCAGAATGAACCCGCCAGGAGCGAGCAAGGCCAGGGGCAGGCCGCTGCCGATCAGTTCATGGATGGCGCCCAGGCTGATCATCAAGAGGCCGAACACCCCAACCAGCCGCAGGCGCACAAGCAGGCGAGACTCAACGAAGAACCCACCATGCTCCAGCGCCACGCAGCTCAGGGCGATCCAGCCCATGTACAGGCTCAGCGGTTGATACAGTTCCAGCGCACAGGCCTGAATGAGCAAGCCTGTACAGGTGGCCAGGGTGGTGGCCAGCACAATGGCTGCGAGCAGCCTTTGCCCGGACGTCAGGCGCTGCCGGACAAGCCCCATTGCCAAGCCTTGGCAGGAGAGAATCAGCGCCCAGGCCAGCCATAGCGCCAGGGCGCCGGCCAGTGAATGGCTAGCGCCAACCAACGGGACGAGCAGCAGGCCGCGTGTCAGGCCCCATGGCTTATTCATCCGCAGACACTCCCGTTAACCGGGCCTTGTGCTCGTCGAAATAACGCAACGCGTCATGAACCGCCTGGAGCACCGCCCGGGACGTCACCGTTGCGCCGGCCAATTGATCGAACAGACCCTGGTCCTTTTTCAAGGCCCAGCCGCTGTCGTCAGGCGCCTGGCGTGATTTGCCGGTGAAGGCCTGCAACCAGGCGTTCGGCCAGCCGGCAATCGCCGCGCCCAACCCGGGCGTCTCGGCTTGGCGCAGGGTCTTGACCCCCAGCAACCGGCCTTGTGAATCGATGGCGACCAGCAATTCGATGCTGCCTTCATAACCCAGCGCCTGGCTACGCAGCAGCACGGCGCTGGGCTGGCCGTTGCGGGTCGCCAGGTAACCGCCCAGCAGCGTGCTATGGGCCAAGGTTACCGAGGTTGTGAAAACGGGGCGCGTCAACGGCTGATTGTCATAGTGGTCAGTGGGCAGCACGTCGAGCAAGGTCTTGTTCGCCAGCATCTGTCGCTGGGTCTCGATGCGCCCGGTCGTGCTGAGGTGCGTGAGGTAAGTGGCACCGCTACCGAGGCCAATCAACAGGACCAGGATTGCCACGCCGCCGGGATTCTTCATGTTAGCGGCCGCCGTTGTCGCGCCTCGGCGAATCGGTCCAGTGCCGGCACGCCGAGGTTCATCAGCAACACGGCGAACGCCACGCCGTCCGGGTAGCCGCCCCAGGTTCGGATCAGGTAGATCAGCAGTCCCATGCCCGCACCAAACAGCAGCCGGGCAAGCGGGGTCTTGGCCCCCGAGACCGGTTCGGTCGCGATAAAAAAGGCGCCGAGCATGGTCGCGCCGCTGAACAGATGAAACAGCGGTGAACCATGGGAATCGGAACCCGACCCGTTCCAGCACAACAGGCTGATGATGAACAGGCTCGCCAGCAGGCCCACCGGCGCATGCCAACTGAACACCCGTTGCTGCAACAGGAACAGGCCGCCTGCCAGGAAGGCCAGATTGACCCATTCGGCGCCTCGACCACCGAAACGCCCGAACGCCGGATCGGTGCCGAACAGTTCATCGATGGTCAGGTTCGTGTTGGTCCGCAGGCTGTCCAAGGCGGTCGCCCCGGCCCAGGCATCGGGCGCCGGATGAGTGCCGAACACTTGTTGCAAACCTTCCAGCAGGCCCATGCCGTGGGGCGCGGGCCATTGACTCATCTGGGCGGGAAACGCCACCAGCACCAAGGCGTATCCGAGCATCGCCGGGTTGAACGGGTTGCTGCCGACGCCGCCCCACAGGTGCTTGCCGAACAGCAAGGCGCAGGCGGCCGCCGTGACGGTCAGCCACCAGGGGCAATACGCCGGCAAGGCCAGGGCCAGCAGCGTGGCACTGACCAGCGCGCTGCCATCGTTCAGTTCGGGTTTGAGTGGTCGCTGCCGCACACGCAACACGAACGCTTCGACCGCCAGCGCGGTGAGGCCGGACAATAGCAGGTTGAGCGCCACGCCCCAGCCTTGGAACCACAGCAGCGCCAGCACGCCGGGCAGCGTCGCCAGCAACACTTGCATCATCGCTGGTCGCAGCCGTTCGTCCACCGGCTCAGGAAGCGGCATGGGCGTCCACCTGGCGTTCGGCATCCTTCACCGCTTGCTCCAGCGCCTGCAACTGTTCATCCGACACCGCGGCCGTCCGGGCTTTGCTGAGTTCGGCGCGGCGCATCGCCAGTTGGATCTTGGCCCGCTTCAGCTCGGCGTTTTGCGCCGGTGCCGGGGGCGCGGTGGCCGCAGGTGCGGCGTTTTCCAGTTGGCTCAGGGCCTGCTCGGCGGCTTCGAACTGGCGTTGCAGCACGATCAGTTGCGACTGCTGCTCGAAGGTCGGCGGATGGCCGAACGCTTTCAAGGATTTGTTCAATTGCGCCCGGCTCATGGCCAGGTCGATCTTGGCTTTTTTCAAGGCGGCATCGGCGGTGGCGGCTTTTTGCGCGCGTACGCGTTCCAATGCGGCTTGTACGGGGTCGAGCGACTGCTCCTTGGCCTGCGCCGCCCTATGGGTTCGGGCCAAGCGCTCCGCCTGGCGCTGTTCTTCTTCGCGGCGCAGGCGCGCATTGCGTTGTTCGAAGCGACGTCTGGCGTGGTTGCGCTTGGCGGTTCGCGCCTGTAGCTCATCGGTACTGAAGGCCAGGCCACCGACAATCGGCAGCACGGTCGCCATTGGCAGGGGGTGCATCTCGATGCAATCGACCGGGCAGGGCGCTACGCAAAGGTCGCAACCTGTGCATTCATCGATGAGAACGGTGTGCATCAGCTTGGCCGCGCCAACAATCGCGTCCACCGGACAGGCCTGGATGCACTTGGTACAGCCGATGCATTCGGCTTCGCGGATAAAGGCGATTTGCGCCGGGGCCGCGCCGCGGCTGGTGTCCAGTTCCAGCACGGGTATTTTCATCAGCTCGGCCAGGGCCGCGATGGTTTCGCGCCCACCGGGCGGGCATTTGTTGATCGGCTCGCCTTGGGCGATGCCTTCGGCGTAGGGCTTGCACCCTGGGTGGCCGCATTTGCCGCATTGGGTTTGCGGCAGCAGGGCATCGATACGTTGAATCAGGCTCATGTCTTGACCAGCCCGCGCAATCCGAGAAAGACCACCGCCATCAGTCCGGCGCTGATCAACTGAATCGGCAGGCCCCGAAAGGGCAGGGCAATAGCGTTATTGGAGGTTCGCTGGCGCAAATCGTCGAACAGGCTCAGCACCAGCCAGAAACCCAGCCCAGCACCCAGGCTCAGGGCCATGGCGTGGCCCAGGCCTCGGTCATCCTGGCTGTTGAGCAGCGTCACGCCCAGTACGCCGGCATTGCCCAGCAACAGCGGCCACAGCCCATCGAATGGCAGGGTCGGCAGCCAGCGCGCCAGCAGGCGCAGCAAGGGGGCGATCAGCAAGATGCTCAAGGACAGCCACGCCAACAGGCGCAGCGACACCAGGTTTGTCGGCGTCAACAGCCCATGTTCGATCAGGTAGCCCAGGGTGCCGACGACCAGCATCAAGCACGTCGTCGCCAGGCCCAAGGCGTGCACCTGCTTTCTGCCGCTGGCCGCCAGCAGTGGATCGACGCCCAGCGGCCAGTGCAACACCAGGTTGTTGATCAGGGCAGCGCTAAACAGCGTGAGGAGGATTTCGGTCATGGGCGTGTTGGTGACGAGGGGCCTGTTACAAGATTAGGCATTATCCGGCACGCCGGGCGCGTGGGCCAGATATGAAAATCCCACAGCCACCTGCGAGGCGACTGTGGGATCGGTGCAGCGGGAGTCGTATTACTTGATCCGCTGGCCCGGCTTGGCGCCGCTGTCAGGGCTCAACAGGTAGATTTCCTCACCGCCGGGGCCCGCCGCCATCACCATGCCTTCGGAGATGCCGAAGCGCATTTTGCGCGGCTTGAGGTTGGCGATCATCATCGTCAACCGACCTTCAAGCTTGGCCGGGTCCGGGTAGGCGCTCTTGATGCCGGAGAACACGTTGCGTTGCTCGTCGCCGATGTCCAGGGTCAGGCGCAACAGCTTGTCCGCTCCTTCGACGGCTTCGGCCTTGAGGATCAGCGCCACGCGCAGGTCAACGGCGGCGAAGGCATCGAAATCGATTTCCGGCGACAGCGGGTCCTTGGCCAGTTCGCCGTTGCCGGCAGGGGCGCCGGTGTCGGTCTGGCTGGCGGCCAGGTCTTCCTTGGAGGCGTCGATCATGGCTTGGACCTTGGCGGAATCGATACGGGTCATCAACGGCTTGAATTCGTTCAACTGATGGTTGCTCAGCAGGGTCTGGTGGTCGTTCCAGGTCAGCGGCGCAACGTTCAGGAACGCTTCGGCATCGGCGGCCAGCAGCGGCAGCACCGGCTTGAGGAAGATCACCAACTGGCGGAACAGGTTGATGCCCAGGGCGCAGATGGCCTGGACTTCGTCCTGCTTGCCTTCCTGCTTGGCCAGCGACCAAGGGGCCTTGTCGGCGATCCAGGCGTTGGCGCGGTCGGCCAGGGCCATGATTTCGCGCATGGCGCGGGCAAAATCGCGGCTCTCGTAGGCTTCGGCGATGCTGGGCGCGGCCGCCAGGAAGGCGTCGGTCAGTTCCGGCGCGGCGTTACCGGCGACCAGGGCGCCGGCGTTGCCCTTGTGGATGAAGCCGGCGCAACGGCTGGCAATGTTGACGACCTTGCCCACCAGGTCGGAGTTGACCTTTTGCACGAAGTCTTCGAGGTTCAGGTCGAGGTCATCGACGCCACGGCCGAGCTTGGCGGCGTAGTAGTAGCGCAGGTATTCCGGCGACAGGTGGTCCAGGTAGGTCCGGGCCTTGATGAAGGTACCGCGGGACTTGGACATTTTCTGCCCGTTGACGGTCAGGTAACCGTGGACGTTGATGGCGGTCGGCTTGCGGAAACCGGCACCTTCGAGCATCGCTGGCCAGAACAGCGCATGGAAATTGACGATGTCCTTGCCGATGAAGTGATACACCTCGGCGGTGGAGTCCTTGCCCCAGAACGCGTCGAAGTCCAGCTCCGGCGTGCGGTCGCACAGGTTCTTGAAGCTCGCCATGTAGCCGATGGGCGCATCCAGCCACACGTAGAAATACTTGCCAGGCTCGCCGGGGATTTCAAAGCCGAAGTACGGTGCATCGCGGGAAATGTCCCACTCTTGCAGGCCGGAGTCGAGCCATTCGGCGAGCTTGTTGGCCACCGCGTCGTGCAAGGTGCCACTGCGGGTCCAGGTTTGCAGCATCGCCTGGAAATCCGGCAGCTTGAAGAAGAAATGCTGGGAATCCCGGAGCACCGGGGTGGCGCCGGAAATCGCCGACTTCGGGTCTTTCAGGTCGGTCGGTGCGTAGGTGGCGCCGCATTTCTCGCAATTGTCGCCGTACTGGTCTTCGGTGCCGCATTTCGGGCAGGTGCCCTTGATGAAGCGGTCGGCCAGGAACATGTTCTTTTCCGGGTCGAAATATTGGGTGACAGAACGGGTGGCGATATGCCCGGCGTCACGCAGCTTCAGATAGATCTGGCTCGACAGCTCACGGTTTTCTTCGGCGTGAGTGGAGTGGAAGTTGTCGAAGTCCACCAGGAACTCGGCAAAGTCGGCGCTGTGTTCAGCCTGGACGTTGGCGATCAGCTGTTCCGGGGTGATGCCTTCCTTTTCCGCACGCAGCATGATGGCCGAACCGTGGGCGTCGTCGGCGCAGACATAGATGCACTGGTTGCCGCGATGTTTCTGGAAGCGCGTCCACATATCGGTCTGGATGTATTCCAGCATATGGCCGAGGTGAATCGAACCATTGGCATAGGGCAGGGCGCTGGTGACGAGGATCTTGCGTGGCTCGGACATGGGGCTCGGCTACTTGATGAAACGGAGGTCGGCCACTATAAAGCGCCGGGAAATATATTTCACCCCACTGGCCTGTTTGTGGCGAGGGAGCTTGCTCCCGCTGGGGGGCGAAGCCGCCCCAAAATGGTTCTACGCCCTGGCGTATCGGCAGCGTCAGCCTCGTTGCGACTGCTGCGCAGCCGAGCGGGAGCAAGCTCCCTCGCCACAAGAGCGTTCGTCGCCCTTAATCGGGTCGCCACAAAAGCACGCGCGGCGTAGGATAGCGGCCTGTTTTTCAAGTCTTGCTATCGGAGTTGCCCATGAGCGCCGTCAACCGCGCAGCGGTGGAAACCGTCCTTCGCCAGTACACCGACCCCTACCTGAACCAGGACCCGGTCAGCGCCGGATGCGTGCGCGCCATCGACATCCAGGGCGATCGCGTCAGCGTCCAGCTGGAAATCGGCTACGCCGCCGACCTGTTCAAGAGCGGCTGGGCGCAGATGCTGCAAATGGCGATCGAAGGCCTGGACGGCGTGACTGTCGCGAGCGTCCAAGTCACCAGCGTCATCGCCGCGCACAAGGCCCAGGCCCAGGTGCCGGGGCTGGCGAACGTCAAGAACGTGATCGCCGTGGCCTCGGGCAAGGGCGGCGTGGGCAAGTCCACCACCGCCGCCAACCTGGCCCTGGCCCTGGCCCGTGAAGGGGCGAAGGTCGGGATTCTCGATGCGGACATCTACGGTCCGAGCCAGGGCATCATGTTCGGGATCGCCGAGGGCACCCGGCCCCAGGTCAAGGATCAGAAGTGGTTCGTGCCGCTGCAGTCCCATGGCGTGGAAGTCATGTCCATGGCCTTCCTGACCGACGACAACACGCCGATGGTCTGGCGCGGGCCGATGGTGTCCGGTGCCTTGCTGCAACTGGTTACGCAAACCGCGTGGGGCGACCTGGATTACCTGGTGATCGACATGCCGCCGGGCACTGGCGATATCCAACTGACCCTGGCGCAGAAAGTCCCGGTGGCCGGTGCGGTGATCGTCACCACCCCCCAGGACCTGGCCCTGCTGGACGCGCGCAAGGGCGTGGAGATGTTCCGCAAGGTGAACATCCCGGTGCTGGGCGTGGTAGAGAACATGGCCGTGCACATCTGCTCCAATTGCGGCCATGCCGAGCACCTGTTCGGCGAAGGTGGCGGGGAAAAACTGGCGACCCAGTACGGCGTCGAATTGCTGGCTTCGCTGCCGCTGTCGATGGTGATCCGTGAACAGGCCGACGGCGGCAAACCGACGGTCATCGCCGAGCCGGACAGCCAGATCGCCATGGTCTATCAGGAACTGGCCCGCCACGTGGGCGCGCGGATCGTGTTGCAGGAAGCGGCATCGCCGGCGATGCCGAATATCACCGTCAGCGACGATTGATGCTTTGAAACACAATCCCCTGTGGGAGCGGGCTTGCTCGCGAATGCAGTGTGTCATTCAACGAATAAGTTGACTGATCCAGCGCATTCGCGAGCAAGCCCGCTCCCACATTGGGTTATGCAGTGGGTTTAGATCCGCATCCCGCCATCCATCTCCAGGATCCGACCGGTGTAGTAATCGTTCTCGAAGATATACGCCGCCGAATGGGCAATTTCCTCGGGTTTCCCCATGCGCTTGAGCGGGATCGCGGAGGTCATTCTTTCCAAGGCCTCGGGCTTCATGCCCAGGGTCATCTCGGTTTCGATGAAACCCGGTGCGATGCCGGCGACACGGATGCCGTAGCGCGCCAGCTCCTTGGCCCAGGTCACGGTCGCTGCGGCCACACCGGCCTTGGCAGCCGAGTAGTTGGTCTGGCCGACATTGCCGGCGCGGGAGATCGACGAGATATTGATGATGGCGCCGCTGTTCTTCAGCTCGACCATTTTCGCCGCCACTTCACGGGTGCACAGGAACACACCGGTGAGGTTGACATCGATCACCGCCTGCCACTGGGCCAGGCTCATCTTGGTCATTTCGCCATCCTTGACCTTGAGCAGCAGGCCGTCGCGCAGGATCCCGGCGTTGTTGATCAAGCCGTGGATCGCGCCGAAGTCCTCGGCCACCCGGGCGACCATGTCGATCACCTGATCTTCATTGGCGACGTTGCACAGGTAGGCACGGGCCTCGACGCCCTTGGCCGCGCAGGCGGCCACCGCCTGGTCGAGTTTTTCCTGGTTGAGGTCCACCAGGGCCAGCTTCGCGCCTTTACCCGCGAAATACTCGGCCATGGAGCGACCCAAGCCCTGGCAACCGCCGGTGATAATGATTACTTTGTCAGTGAGTTGCATTCTCATGTCCAGATGGCGCAGCGGTGGAGGGGACCCTTTGGGCGGCCTCTCGATTCGCGACGGTGTAGCCCGACTGCATACGAGAATCGTCCCCTAGGTGTACCGGAACATTACTCCAGTCGCCTGACCGTTTTCTAGACGGTTTTTATAAAAGGAGTCATAAATTGAGCGTTGAAGCTGCCAAGCATGCCCGGGAACTGCTGCTCAAGGAATACCGTGGAATGCTCTCCACGCATTCCAAATCGATGCCCGGTTTTCCGTTCGGTTCCGTCGTGCCCTATTGCCTGGACGCAGAAGGCCGGCCGCTGATCCTGATCAGCCGCATTGCCCAGCACACGCACAATCTGCAAAAAGACCCCAAGTGTTCGATGCTGGTGGGCGAGCGCGGTGCCGAGGATGTGCAGGCCGTCGGGCGCCTGACTTACCTGGCCGAGGCCCGGAAACTCGAAGACAGCGCCGCCATCGAGGCTGCCGCCGAGCGTTATTACCGCTATTTCCCTGACTCGCAGAACTACCACAAGGCCCATGATTTTGATTTCTGGGTGCTTGACCCGGTGCGCCATCGCTACATCGGCGGCTTCGGCGCCATTCACTGGATCGACTCGCTCACCCTGGCCAATCCCTTCGCCGGCAAGGCCGAAGCCAGCATGATCGAGCACATGAACGCCGATCACGCCAAGGCCATTGCCCATTACGTGACGCTCGCCGGCCTGCCGAAAAGCGAACCGGCGCAACTGGTGGGCATCGACAGCGAAGGCATGCACCTGCGTATCGGGCAGGGCTTGCACTGGCTGGCGTTTCCAACGCCTTGCAACACGCCGACACAAGTACGCGAAGCCTTGGTTTACCTGGCTCACGCCGAGCAATGGCCAAAAAATGCCGAGGCCGACGCTTGAATTCACGAAAGGTCGACGTCATTTAGGTTTTCATAGCAAGGCATTCTTGCGTAGAGGAACCCTTTGATGCGCCCTTTTTTGTTGCTCTTTCTGCTATTCCCGGTGTTGGAGCTGTTCGTATTCGTCAAGGTCAGCGGTGCGATCGGGTTTTTCCCGGCGCTGCTGCTGGTCATTCTCGGCTCGATGCTCGGCGTGTTCGTGCTGCGCATTGCCGGTCTCGCCACGGCGCTGCGTGCCCGTGAAAGCCTGAGCCGTGGCGAGCTGCCCGCCCAGACCATGCTCGAAGGCCTGATGCTGGCCTTGGGTGGCGGCCTGTTGATCCTGCCAGGCTTCATCAGCGACGTGCTGGGCCTGGTCATGCTTTTGCCGTTCACCCGTCGGTTGCTGGCCAATAAAATGCGCCAGCGCGCCGAGGAGCAGGCGATGCGCCAACGGGCCTTCGCCGATGACCTCCAGCCCCGCGGCGGGCCGGCTCCGCGCGAGCCCGTGGGTCGTGAGCCCAACGTGATCGAAGGTGAATTCGAACACCGGGATTCCAAGTAAAACTTTCTCCACGGCGCCTTCGGGCGCCGTGTTCGTTTTGGCTGCGTGAAGTAAAAAATTTTCTGCTTGCGCCCTTGTAATCCACTTGTACGCCCTTATGTAACGGTCACCGCAAGGTTTCCGGTGGCGACACCGGACAGACTTCCGCGGTTCGACTGACGAACCGCAACCGGCTCTGCCGGCTTTGTTAAACCCGCCGGGACTACACCGGCCGATGAAAACCAAAAATTAGGAGAGATCGACAATGAAGCTTCGTCCTCTGCATGACCGCGTCGTCATCCGTCGCAGCGAAGAAGAGAAGAAAACCGCTGGCGGTATCGTCCTGCCAGGTTCGGCTGCTGAAAAAGCCAACCACGGTGAAGTTCTCGCTGTAGGTCCAGGCAAGGCACTGGAAAACGGTGAAGTACGTGCGCTGGCCGTGAAAGTGGGTGACAAGGTTGTGTTCGGCCCTTACTCCGGCAGCAACACAGTGAAAGTCGACGGCGAAGACCTGCTGGTAATGAGCGAGAACGAAATCCTCGCTGTTCTCGAAGGCTGATTCCCCCGCCCATTTTCCCGTTACTACAAAGTATTTAAGGAATATCGATCATGGCTGCTAAAGAAGTTAAATTCGGCGATTCCGCCCGCAAGAAAATGCTCGCCGGTGTCAACGTCCTGGCTGACGCAGTAAAAGCGACCCTGGGCCCGAAAGGCCGTAACGTGATCATCGAGAAGAGCTTCGGCGCTCCGACCATCACCAAGGACGGCGTTTCCGTAGCCAAGGAAATCGAACTGAAAGACCGTTTCGAAAACATGGGCGCGCAACTGGTCAAAGACGTTGCCTCCCGTGCCAACGACGACGCCGGTGACGGCACCACCACCGCGACCGTACTGGCTCAGTCGATCGTCAACGAAGGCCTGAAAGCCGTCGCTGCCGGCATGAACCCGATGGACCTCAAGCGCGGCATCGACAAGGCGACCATCGCCATTGTCAAAGAGCTCAAAGCCCTGTCCAAGCCATGCGCTGACACCAAGGCGATCGCTCAGGTCGGCACCATCTCCGCCAACTCCGACAACTCCATCGGCGACATCATTGCCGAAGCCATGGAAAAAGTCGGCAAGGAAGGCGTGATCACCGTTGAAGAAGGCTCGGGCCTGGAAAACGAACTGTCGGTCGTAGAAGGAATGCAGTTCGACCGTGGCTACCTGTCCCCGTACTTCGTCAACAAGCCGGACACCATGACCGCCGAGCTCGACGGCCCGCTGATCCTGCTGGTGGACAAGAAGATCTCCAACATCCGCGAAATGCTGCCAGTGCTGGAAGCCGTTGCCAAAGCCGGCCGCCCACTGCTGATCGTGGCTGAAGACGTCGAAGGCGAAGCCCTGGCGACCCTGGTCGTGAACAACATGCGCGGTATCGTTAAAGTCGCAGCCGTCAAGGCGCCAGGCTTCGGCGATCGTCGCAAGGCCATGCTGCAGGACATCGCCGTACTGACCGGCGGTACCGTTATCTCCGAAGAGATCGGCCTGAGCCTGGAAAGCACCACCCTGGAGCACCTGGGTAACGCCAAGCGCGTGATCCTGTCCAAGGAAAACACCACCGTGATCGACGGTGCCGGCGTCGAGGCTGACATCCAGGCTCGCGTGACCCAGATCCGCGCCCAAGTGGCCGAGACTTCGTCCGACTACGACCGTGAAAAACTGCAAGAGCGTCTGGCCAAGCTGTCCGGCGGCGTTGCGGTGATCAAGGTTGGCGCCGGTTCCGAAGTTGAAATGAAAGAGAAGAAAGCCCGCGTTGAAGACGCCCTGCACGCGACCCGCGCAGCCGTCGAAGAAGGCGTGGTACCTGGCGGTGGCGTGGCACTGGTTCGCGCTCTGCAGGCTATCTCCGAGCTCAAAGGCGACAACGATGACCAGAACGTGGGCATCCAGTTGCTGCGTCGCGCTGTAGAAGCGCCGCTGCGCCAGATCGTTGCCAACTCCGGCGACGAGCCAAGCGTTGTGGTCGACAAGGTCAAGCAGGGTTCGGGTAACTACGGTTACAACGCTGCGACCGGCGAATACGGCGACATGATCGAAATGGGTATCCTGGACCCAGCCAAAGTGACTCGTTCGGCTCTGCAAGCGGCTTCGTCGATTGCCAGCCTGATGATCACCACCGAGGCGATGATCGCTGAAATCAAGGAAGACGCTCCAGCTGGCGGCGGTATGCCAGACATGGGCGGCATGGGTGGCATGGGCGGCATGATGTAAGCCAGCCTTACCCCTGTAGCGAAAAACCCCGCCTGCGAAAGCCGGCGGGGTTTTTTATTGTCCTTGGATTCAATCCCGCATTGGACTGGGCCCTGCTGTCTCTGTGGGAGCAAAGCTTGCTCGCGATGGCGGTGGGTCAGCTTGCCAGGATGCTGAAACTGCCATTGCGATCGCGAGCAAGCTTTGCTCCCACAGGGTTTGTCCGGGGCGTATTCAGGCGTTGGCGGGTTGGCTCAGCGCTACGCGATCAGCCATGGCAGCCGGTCGGTACAGGATGTAGTAGTAACACCCCAGGCAAATCAGCCAACAGAACACCGCTGTCCACACGTTGTGGGAAAAAAAATGCGCCCCTTGCATCATCCGCCCCAGGGAGAACACCGTGCCCAGGGTGAAGGTGAGCACCAAGGCCTGGCGGGCCAGGCGCGGGCGGCGATCGCGCAGGACGAAGAACAGCGCGAACAACGTGAACCCGGTGGCGGCGTGACCGCCGGGCCAGCATCGACCGGGTTTGTCCGTGGCCGGGCGTGGGCTGAGCAGCTCACTGTAGGTCTCCTTGCCGCCGAACTCTTTCAGGCTCCAGGGGCATTGCACCGCCGTCACCGCTTTCATCGGCGTGACGAAGGACGTCGCCAGTGCCAGGGACAGCACCAGGCAGCCCAGTTCCCGCTTGAAGGGTTTGAGCCGGGTGATGAAAAACGTACCGATGAACCCCAGGACCGCCAGCAGGGAAAACGCGATCACTACCTCCTTGGCTCGATCGTGCAGGATATCCTCGAGGAAAAAGCTGTGCCGACCGATAAACCCACCCGCTGTCGGATCGTAAAACAACTTGGCGAGGTCCATGTCCAGGGTGGTCAGTTCCAGCAACACCAGAATGGCTGCGACGACGGCAGGCAGGCCCAGGGCGACCCATAAATTCAGCGGCCTGGATGCGGGGCGGATGGCGGAGGGAACCATGGCAGTACCTTTGGGAGTTTTCGTTTTCAGCGTGTCGCGCAGTCTGGTCCGTGTTGCGTTCGGGCGGTGTGAAGGTTGGGTGAAAAACTCGTCAATGACTGTCGGCGCGGCCCCTGTGGGAGCGGGCTTGCTCCGGGCGGCGATCCGACGAATGCGTAGGCATCCAACATTGAAGGAGGCTGACCCACCGCATTCGCGAGCAAGCCCGCTCCCACAGGGGGGGCATGCGCTGCTATGGCGGACACAAACCTAGCCGTGAGCCACGCTTGGCCGTAAGCTGCGCGGGCCAAGCCAGCCGTTAACCGTGCACGCAGAGGTGCCCATGCGAATTCTATTGGTCGAAGACAACCGCGACATCCTGGCCAACCTGGCCGATTACCTGGGGCTCAAGGGCTATACCGTCGATTGTGCCCAGGACGGTTTGTCGGGGTTGCACCTGGCGGCGACCGAACACTACGACCTGATCGTGCTCGACATCATGCTGCCGGGCATCGATGGCTACACCTTGTGCAAGCGCCTGCGCGAGGACGCCCGGCGGGATACGCCGGTGATCATGCTCACTGCCCGGGATCAGTTGGACGATCGCCTGCAGGGCTTCAAGTCCGGCGCCGATGACTACCTGATCAAACCGTTCGCCTTGTCGGAACTGGCGGCGCGGATCGAAGCCGTCATGCGTCGCGCCCAGGGTGGTGGCCGGCGGGCCTTGCAGGTCGGCGACCTGAGCTACGACCTCGATACCCTTGAAGTGACGCGCGAAGGCAAGCTACTCAAGCTCAACCCCGTGGGCCTGAAACTCCTGGCAGTGCTGATGCAAAAAAGCCCCCACGTATTGCGCCGCGAAATCCTCGAAGAAGCGTTGTGGGGCGACGATTGCCCAGACAGCGACAGCTTGCGCAGCCACGTTCATCAACTGCGCCAAGTGATCGACAAACCGTTCGAAAAACCGCTGCTGCATACCGTGCACGGCGTCGGCTATCGCCTGGCCGAGGGCCGCGATGGAGTTTAAGCAGAGCCTTGCCCAACGGATCATCATCGCGTTTGCGCTGATGAGCGCATTGGTGGCCGGCGCGTTCGCCATGGGCATCGTGGCGACGGTTCATTTGGTCGAAGAAAAGCTGATTTCCGCCGGGCTGGGTGGCGACCTGCAACGCCTGTTGCTGATGGACAGCGTCTCGGACTGGAACCATCGGCCGGAACCCGACCAACTGTTCTATTTCAGCGGCGGTCCGGGGGACTTCGAATTACCCAGGGACCTGCGCCATCTGGAGCGTGGTTTCCACGAAGTGTTTCGCGAGCAATTGTCCTATCACGCCATGGTCGAGATCGTGGATGGTCGGCACTACGTGTTGCTGCAAGACCAGAGCGATTTCGAGGAGCGCGAGCGGGTGCTGTTTGCCGTGGTCCTGGTGGGTTTCGTGCTCAGCCTGGCGCTGGCGGTATTTTTGGGTTGGGTCCTGGCACGCCGGGTGATGGCGCCTGTGGTTCGCCTGGCCCGGCAAGTGCGCCATCGCGACCAACTCCTCGGTCTCGCTCCGCCGCTGGCCCCGGACTATGCCGCCGATGAGGTGGGTGAGTTGGCCGTGGCGTTCGATGCCACACTGGGGCGCTTGCGCCAGGCCCTGACCCGCGAGCGCTTGTTTACCAGCGACGTCAGCCACGAATTGCGTACGCCGCTGATGGTTTTGGCGACCTCCTGTGAACTGCTGCTGGAAAACCCGGCGCTGGATCCGCGCGGTCGTACCCAGGTCGAGCGCATCAGCCGGGCCAGCGAAGAGATGCGCGAACTGGTGCAAACTTTCCTGATGCTCGCCAGGTCCGAACGCGAAGACAACGGCATGTCGCCTCGTCTGACCCTGGGGCAGGTGGCCGAGAACCTCCTCGGCGTATGGCGCGCGCCCATCGAATCCAAGGGCCTGACGCTGATCTTCGAACCCGGGCAAACCGTCGACACCCTGTATAACGCCACGTTCCTGACGGCGGTGATGGGCAACCTGCTGCGCAATGCCCTGCACTACACCGACCAGGGGTTCATCCGTCTTTCGCTGACCAGCACCGGATTCATGGTTGAGGACAGCGGTGTGGGCATTCCCGAGGAAAAACGCGAGGCGATGTTCGAGCCCTTCGTGCGTGGTAACGAAAAGCGCGGCGAGGGCCTGGGGCTGGGGTTATCCCTGGTGCAGCGCATTTGCGAGAACCGAGGCTGGACAGTCAGCCTCAGCACGATGGAACCCAACGGTTGCCATTTCGAAGTGGAATTGAATCCAAAGGGCTGAGCGACTGTGTTGAAAAGTCTTGTAAACATTGGAAGGTTTACCTGACTTTATTTTCACAAGGACATGACATCCCGATTCATAAGGTGGGGCCGATCAGTCATCGAGGCCCCGCCAATGTCCAAGCCCATCAAGTTGGCTTTTTCCGAAAAGTACAACGAGCAGCACGCCAGGGAATATTTTCATAAACATCGCACTGGTTTGAGTCGTCGTCTTTCCAATCAGCGAGACCAGCAATTGGCCCGGCGCGCATTGGCACTCGTCGGTGACCCCGGCCTGGTCCTGGACTTGCCGTGCGGTGCCGGGCGTTTCTGGCCCCTATTGGCCGAAAAACCGAACCGGGTGATCATCGGCGCGGACAATTCCGAGGCCATGATCAATACCGCATTGGAAGCTCAACCGAGCGACGTCGTAAAACGGGTACGGCCTTTGCACACTTCTGCGTTCGACATTGCCTTGCCTGATAACGCCGTCGATAGCATTTTTTGCATGCGCCTGCTGCACCACATCGGTGAACCCGCGCATCGAGTGGCAATCCTGAAGGAATTCGAGCGTGTCAGCCGTGACAGCGTGATCGTTTCATTGTGGGTCGATGGCAATTTCAAGGCCTGGAAACGCAAGCGCCTGGAACGCACCCGTGGGCAGAAAGACTACCAGAATCGATTTGTGTTACCGACGGATACAGCAGAGAAGGAGTTTCGGCAGGCTGGGTTTCGCATTCAAGAACGGCTGGATTTCCTACCGCTTTATGCCATGTGGCGAGTCTATGTATTACGCAAGGGGTAACAGCATGGTTGTGCAGGCCGTAGAGACACCTGGCATTTCCCGCAGCAGCTTCGAACACTTCTGGAACCAGCAAGGCGAGTGGGTGGAAGAGCCCAATGTGCGGCGTGGTGGTGAAAGCGGCGTGCAGCGGATCAGCAGCAACAATGGTGAGTTGTTGTATGCCAAGCGTCAAACCGGACATATTTATCGCAGTTGGTTGTACCCGCTCGGTCGTCCGACCGTGCTGCGAGAGCAGGACGCGTTGCTGGCCTTGAGCCGCCTGGATGTCCGTGTGCCCGAGCTGATTTTTTGCGGCGCCCAGCGCGACCCGGCCTGCAAGTGGCGGGCGCTGCTGGTGACCCATGCCTTGGAAGGTTTCGAGCAGATCAAGCACTGGTACGCCGGAGGCGGACGTGAGCGCCATGGCGAAGCGGTGCATGACCAGATCCTCCAGGGCCTGGCTGAGAACCTGGCCCGCATGCACAAGGGCCGCTGGCAACATGGCTGCCTCTACATCAAGCATGTCTTTGTACGTGTGACAGGCGAGGGCGAAGCGGCCAAGGCTGAAGTCGCCCTGCTGGATCTGGAAAAATCTCGCCAGCGCCTGACTGCCCGGCAGGCGGCCTTCCATGACCTGAGGCAACTGCGGCGCCATTCGTCGTTCAGCGAGGCTGACTGGAAAAAAGTCGTCTATTTTTATGAGGCGGCGTTTGGCAGCGCTATCAAAGGTTTATGGCAATGAAACTCGAAATTGCTAGAGGTTTGTTTTTAGTAGGCGCCTTGGGAGTTGCATCGATGGCGGTGGCGGTATGGGAACAGCCACGCTCGCAGGTCCTCAGCGTTTCGAATGCTGGTACCCATTGTCCTTTGCCACGGGTGGCAAAGGCCAGCGAGGCGATCCAACCGGACAATGACCTGCTGCTGTTCATGTTCAGCCTGTCCCAAGGGATGAGGCCGCAAAGTTGAAAGTCCCGAAACCAAGATAAAGGCCTCCCTTGTGTGAGGCCTTTATTTTTTGGTTTTTCCAATGCCACCACAAACCTTCAGCCAAACACACAACCCGTGGCGAGGGAGCTTGCTCCCGCTGGACCGCGAAGCGGTCCCCATCGGTTCAGGGTCTGGCAGCGGTCATTCAATGACGACTGCTTCGCAGCCGAGCGGGAGCAAGCTCCCTCGCCACAAAAACATCCCGTATCCGCGTGAGTTTGCTTGAACAGTCCTCAGGCCTTGTCCGGCTTGGCCAGCAGCGTGTAGATGCAAGGCAAGACGAACAGCGTGAACAGGGTCCCAATCGACATGCCGGTGGCGATCACCATGCCGATGTCGAAGCGGCTTACTGCCCCGGCGCCTGTGGCGAAAATGAGCGGTACCATGCCGAACACCATCGCCGCAGTCGTCATTAACACCGGCCGCAGGCGGATCGACGCGGCTTGTTCTATTGCTTCTCGCGGCGTCAGATGTTGTTCCCTGCGCAGTTGGTTGGCGAACTCGACGATCAGGATCCCGTGCTTGCTGATCAGCCCGATCAGCGTCACCAGGCCCACCTGGGTGTAGATGTTCATGCTCGACCAACCGAGGAACAGCGGAATCAGGGCACCGCAAATGGACAACGGTACAGTCACCAGGATCACCAGTGGGTCGCGGAAGCTTTCGAACTGCGCGGCCAGCACCAGGAAAATAATCGCCAGGGCCAGGGCAAAGGTTACCCACAACGCGCTGCCTTCCTGTACGAATTGGCGCGAAGCCCCTGCGTAATCGAAGGCGAACCCCACCGGTGCTTCTTCCCGGGCGATCTGGCGGATGGTCTCGATGGCCTCGCCCATGCTCACGATGGGGAAGCCTGAAATCGTTACCGCATTGAGCTGCTGGAACTGGTTCAGCTGTCGCGGTCGCGCCCGGTCGCTGACTTTGATCAGGGTCGACAGCGGTAGCGATTCACCCTGGGCATTTTTCACGTAATAGCTGTTCAACCAGTCCGGGTTGTCCCGGAACGGCCGTTCGACTTGGGCAATGACTTTGTAGCTGCGGCCCTCGAGGGTGAAGCGGTTGATCTCGGATTCGCCCAGCAGTGTCGCCAAGGTGCCGCCCAAGTCCTCCATGGATACGCCCATCTGGGCGGCCTTGGCGCGATCGATATCCACCACGACTTCTGGCTTGTCGAACGCCAGGTCAATGTCCATGAAAGCGAACTTGCCGGATTCCAATGCACGCTTTTTGACCCGGTCGGCAACCTCCAGCAACGTTGCATAGTCTTTCGGGGAGTTGATGACGAACGCGAACGGCAAGCCTTCGCCAGTGCCCGGCAGCGAGGGCAGGTTGAAACCGAAGATCTGCAGGCCAGGCACGCTTTCCAGCCTGGCCTGGACCTCTGGCAGGATTTCCATCTGGGTGCGGCTGCGTTCGTTCCAAGGCTTGAGCAGGAAGCCGCCGATGCCCGACTGCACACCGTCATAACCATTGATCTGGAACGAGGAGTAGTACTCCGGGAACTCCTTGAAAATGGTGATGAAGTGATCGGTATACGTGTTCAGGTAGTCGAGGTTGGTGGGCTGCGGGGCGTTGGCCATCATGAAGATGATGCCCTGGTCCTCGTCGGGGGCCAGTTCGGACTTGCTGAACATGACCAGCACCGGGATCAGCAGCAGCACGATCGCCGCGAACACCAGCACCACCGGCCGGGTGTTGAGCGTGCCATGGAGCATGCGCTGGTAACGGCTCTTCAAGCGTTCGAAGATCATGTCCAGCCGATGGGCCAGGCCCGAGGGATTCTCGTCGTGGCGCAGGAGCAGGGCGCACATCATCGGCGACAGGGTCAGGGCGACGATCCCGGAGATCACCACCGCCCCGGCCAGGGTCAAGGCGAACTCCTTGAACAAGGCCCCCGTCAGGCCCTCGAGCAGGCCGATCGGTGCATACACCGCCGCCAGGGTGATGGTCATCGAGATCACCGGCATGGCGATTTCCCGGGCACCTTCGATCGAGGCGTCGAACGGCGTCTTGCCCTCCTCGATGTGCCGGTGAATGTTTTCCACCACCACAATGGCATCGTCCACCACCAGGCCGATGGCGAGCACCATGGCCAGCAGCGTCAGGAGGTTCATCGAATAGCCCATCAACTGCATGAAGAACATCACGCCGATCATCGACAAGGGGATGGTCACCACCGGGATGACCACCGAGCGCAAGGCGCCGAGGAACAGGAACACCACGACGATGACGATCAGCACTGCCTCGAACAGGGTTTTCACCACCTCGTCGATGGACGCCTGGATGAACAGGGTGGCGTCGTAGGCGATCTCGGCCTTGAGGTTGGTCGGGAGCTGGGCCTCCATCTCCGGCATGATCTTGCGCACTTCCTTGATCACATCCAGCGGGTTCGCACCCGGCGTGGCCTTGATCCCGATGTACACCGAGGGCGTACCGCCAAAGGAACTGATGCTGTCGTAGTTCTCTGCGCCCATTTCCACACGGGCGACGTCCCGCAACAATACACGGCTGTCGCCCTCGGTCTTGAGCGGGATCGCGGCGAAGTCCTCGGCGGACTTGAGCTCGGTGTTGGCGTTGATGCTGGTGACGACGTATTCGCCTTTCACTTCACCGGCGGCGGAGAGGAAGTTGTGCTGGCGCACGGCATTGGTCACGTCGGCGGCGGTCAGGCCGAAGCCTGCGAGCTTGATCGGGTCCAGCCACAGGCGCATGGCGAAGACCTGGTTGCCGAGGATCTCCGCCTCGGCCATGCCGGGCAGTGTCGCCAGCTTGGGCTGGATCACCCGGGACAGGTAGTCGGTGATCTGCGGGTTGTTCAGTTCCTTGCTGAAGAAGCTGATGTACATCAGTGCCGAGGCATCGGCGGCCTCGCGGCTGAGGACCGGGTCCTCGGCGTCCTGGGGCAGTTGGTTCTTGACCTCGTTGGCCTTGGCCAGCAGTTCGGTAAAGAGCCGGTCGCTGTTGGAGCCGATGCGGGCATAGACCGAGATCACCGAGAAATTCTGGCGACTGACCGAGGTCATGTAGTCGATGCCCTCGGCACTGGCCAGGCTCTGTTGCATCGGTTGGGTGATGTAGCCCTGGATGGTCTCGGCGTTGGCCCCGGGGTAGGCGGTGGTTACCGTGATCAGGGCGTTTTCCATTTGTGGATACTGACGCAGGGGCAGCTTGCTCCAGGCCTGGAAGCCCAGCAGCACGATCAACAGGCTGACCACGGTGGCAAGCACCGGGCGGCGGATGAACGGATCGGTAAAAGCCATGGGGGTTCCTTGATCAGTCCGCGCGCGGCGGGCTGTTCTGTTCGGTCAGGGTCTTGTCGTCGCTGATGGCGATCGGCGTACCGTTATCGAGCTTGAGTTGGCCGGCGATCACGACTTGTTCGCCGCTCTGCACGCCTTTGGACACCAGTACCTGCCCGTCGCGTCGCTCACCGGTTGCAACGAAACGCCGTTCGGCGATCAGGACCGGCTGGCCCTTGTCGTCTTTCTCGACAGTGCCGTCGGCGGCTTTCTTTTGCGTCACCACGTACATGGAATTGCCGTAGAGGGTGTAGGTCACGGCGCTTTCCGGGACGACGATCCCGGCGGCGACGTCCGGCAGGATCACCTGCAGGTTGGTGAACATGCCGGGCAGCAGTTTGCCGTCGGGGTTGGCCAGGGTGGCGCGCACCAGGACGTTGCGGGTGCTGTCCTCGACCTTGGGGTTGATCGCGCTGATGGTGCCGACGAAGGTCTGCCCGGGGTAGGCCGAGACGCTGACATTGACCGGCTGTGCCACGGCGAGCCGGGGCACGCTTTGCTCAGGGACGTAGAAGTCCACGTACAGGCTGCTGAGGTCCTGCAGGGTGGCGATCACCGTGCCACTGGCCAGGTAGTCGCCGACGTCCACCTGGCGAATGCCGATGGTGCCGCTGAACGGCGCCAGGATGTGTTTCTTGGCCAGCGAAGCCTTGAGCTGGTTGACCGTGGCCTGGTTTTTCTTCAGTTGCGCCGAGAGCCGGTCGAATTCGCCCTTGGAGATCGCCTGGCTGCCCACCAGTTGTCGGCCACGTCCAAAATCCAGTTGCGACAGGCCAAGATCGGCCTCGGCGGTTTCCAGCAGGGCGTTTTCGACTTCGCTGTCCAGTTGCAGGAGCGGCTGGCCGGCCTTGATCTTCTGTCCAGACTGGAATTGCACCTTCTGCACGGTCCCGGCGATTTCCAGGCTCAGGTCCACGCCTTGCAGCGCCTTGAGACTGCCAACGGTGGGTAGGCGGGCCTGCCAGGGTTGCTGGGCCGCTGTGGCCACGGCGACGCTGACCGGTGGTTTGGGGGCAGAAAACGTCTGGATCTGCTGGTAAACGGAGAAGGCCTTGTAGCCGGCGAGCAACAGCACCACCAGCAGCACAACACCCAACATGATCAGCATGCGGCGTCGCAGCATGTTCCACTTCCTTGGAAAGAGCCGAGAGAAAATACGGATAGGCGGGCACATTACTCTGAGTGTGCGGGCTATTCCAGATGCTGGCGGGACGGTAGTGCGTGGGGCTTTTCCGAAAAACAGGGGCGCCCGGCGCCGATCGGCTTCGCTCCCCGGCGTCAGACCAGATGCAAATGGTTGTCCCAGAGCCCTGCCGGCAGATCCAGTGGTTTTGCAACCAGTTGTGTCTGCCGACAATCGTAATAGCGACAACGGCCTTGGCCCGACGTCACGACAAAACCGTCGGCCACCGCGCCCACGCCAGCGCAGTCCGGCAGGGGCGCGTCCAGGCGGACTTCGCCGCTGTCCAGGTCCCAGATGAAAAAGCGGTTGCCGCGGGGGGCGGTCAGGGCCACCAGGCGCAAGTCGCTGTGTACGGCAACGCTGGCGGTGTAGTGCCCCATGGCCTGCAATTGCTCTGCGGGCACCGGGAATGCCTGGAACGGCTGTCCTGGCCGTTTGATCGCCACCAGTTCCGACGGTTCGTGGGCTGCGCCCAAGAACTGCTGGCCGGAGACGATGGTGCCGTCGCTGGCGATGCCCAGGTGGCGCACGCTGTTCATCGATTGGGCGAGGGTTTCCTTGCTCAGCAGGGTGCCATCGCGTTGCATCAGCACCAGGCTCGGCTCCATGGCGTCGAGGTTCATTTCGACCCGGCTTTCGGCCTCGGTGCGAATGCCGCCGTTGGCGACCACCAGCGTCTCGCCATCGGGCATCCACGACACCTGGTGAGGACCGATGCCATGGGTAGAGATTTCGCCGCTGTGCACCAGCCGCTCGCCTTCGAAACGGTACACGCCCAACAGGCCGCGTCCCGGATCGGTGGTGTCGTTCTCGGTGGCATACAGCCATTCGCCGCTTTTATGGATGACCGCGTGGCCGTAGAAGTGCCGGTTCGGCAACGAGGCGATGGTTTGCAGCAGCGTCCCGTCGCGCAGGTCGATCAGGTAGCTTTCGGTGCCCGGGCGACGGGCGACGAACAGCGCAATCGGCTGCGTCGGATGGTTGATGATGTCATGGCAGCGCTGGCCGACCTGGGTGGCAAACACCCGCGTGCCGTCCAGTCGATAGCCGACGGCATAGTGCTTGCCGTCGCCATCGTCCCGTGCCGAAAGCAAGAGTGGCTGTTTGTCCTTTTGCTTGAACAGCGTCCAGCCGCCCAGGGTGACGGCGCCGAGTAGCAAGCTGCCCAGTGCCAGGACCTGACGTCGAAACATGATCAGTCACCGTCGTTGGCATTGAAGCCCAGTTGAATGCCCAGCGCCTTGGCCAGTTCGCCTTCATGCAGGCGATGGACAACGTTGAGGCTGTCGTACAAATCGTTGAGTTGCTGGCGCCCGGCATCGTCGCCGAGCATTTCGGTCAGCGAGCGCTGGCTGCTGGCGAACAGTTTCAACGAGGCATCGTAGGCGGCGTCGATCTTGTCCGCCAATGGCTTCTGGTCGCTCGGCAGCAGGCCGCGCAGGCCCTTGTTGTCCACGCCGACCCAGACGGTCCTGGCCGCGCTAAGGCTGGCTTCCAACCCTTGCAACGACGACTGGCTGCGCCAGGCATCGGCCTGGAATGGCTGAGGTACGCCTTTGCTCTGGCGGCCCATCGGCGTGCCGAGTTTTTTCTTCAAAGTATCCAGGGCAGTGACCTGCACACGGAGCAGGTCGGCGATGGCCTCGTGGGAATCGGCGTAGCGCTGGTTGGGAAACTTGCTCATCTGGGCGAGCATGCCGTCGTTGCTGTTCCAGCCCGACAGGATCTCTTCGGCCAGCTGTTTCTGGCGTTCGCCGATGGCGATGAGCAGCGGGCAGTACTTGGCTTTCTGTGCGCTGTCGGCCATGTCGATTTTCGCGTCGAACAGCAGGTATTCGTAGGCCGACAGCCCTTGCACGACCACGCTGGACTTGGCCAGGCCGGCGGCGTCGATCTGTGGCTGGCTGTTGACCAATTGCTCGACCTGACGACCCACCAGGTTTTTCTTGTCCGGCCAGAATTGCACCTGCCAGGCGCGGTTGCCCTCGGCCAGCGGCCCGATCAGCAGCGGTTGCAACTCGGCCCAGGCTTTTTGCGCCTTGAGGAAGTCGGCGCGGGCGGTCTCCAGGTTTTCTTTACCTTGGCAGAACGCCAGGGCGCTGGTCGCCAGTTGCCGGTCGGCCTCGACCCAGCGGCTGTAGGTCGGCAGGATCACTTGCTTGGCGATGGCGGCCGAAGTGACGGCTTGCGGATCCTGGGGCGAGCAGGCGCCGAGGGCGAGGGCGGCGAGGCTGGTGAACAACAATTTGGGACGGAACATGTCAGGCTCCCATTTCTGGAAAAGGCATTTAAAGGGAATTCAGGAAGGCCAGCAACGCAGCGCGCTGCTCGGCATTGAACGCTAAAACCTGGCGTTGCGCCGCTTGTGCTTCGCCGCCATGCCACAGCACGGCTTCGAGCAGGTTGCGGGCACGACCGTCGTGCAGGAACTGGGTGTGGCCGTTGACGGTTTCGGTCAGGCCGATGCCCCACAGCGGCGGGGTTCGCCAGTCGCGGCCACTGGCCTTGAATTCGCTGCGGTTGTCGGCCAGGCCTTCGCCCATGTCGTGCAGCAGCAAGTCGGTGTAGGGGCGGATGACCTGGTTCGCCAGTTCCGGCTCGGCGGCGTTGGCGGCGGTGGTGTATTTCGGTGTGTGGCAGGACTGGCAACCGGCCTGGAAAAATAGATTCTTGCCTGCCAGCACTTGGGACGAATTCACGTCGCGACGGGCCGGCACCGCGAGGTTGCGGCTGTAGAACAGCACCAGGCGCAGGATGTTGTCGCTGACTTCCGGTTCGCCGTCCGGGCCATTGCCGCTGGGCGCACGCTTGCAGTCGACTTGGGTCTCGGTGCAGTCGTCGAGCGGCCGCAGGCTGGTCGTCAGGCCCATGTCGCCGGAAAACGCATGGACGTTCTGTTGGTTGAGGTTGGGCTGTCCGGCTTTCCAGCCGAAACGTCCCAGCACGGTTTTCTGCTGCACATCGTCCCAGGCCTGATTGGGCCGACCGGCGATGCCGTCGTTCTCCCGCGCCTGGGCTTCGGCGTTCGCCAGCAGCGCCTCGTCGGGGATGGCTTCCAGCAGGCCCAGGCCGATCATCGGCGGTGCCACGCGGGCCGAAAAACGCGTGTCGGGGTGCATCGGGCCATACCCCAACTGGGTGATCTGCAGGATTGGCTTGCGTAACTCGACGACGGTGCCGTCCTTGAAGCGCACCGGGACCGGGGTGTAATCGACCCGTACCTTGCCTTCGGGGGCGACGCCGGGCACCGACATGTCCTGCAACTGCCCACCATAGACCGGCTCGGGCACTACGCCCAGTTGCTCGATGACCTTGGCGTAGGCCGGTGCGTCGGGAATCGACAGGCGCACCAGCATCGACACCGCGCTGGTCGCATCCGGCGCCGGCGGATGGCCGCGACCGTCCTTGACGTGACAGTTCTGGCAGGCGTTGGTATTGAACAAGGGCCCGAGGCCGTCCCGGGCGGTGGTGGTCGAGGGGGCGATCACCCAGGGGCTGCGGAAGAAACTGTTGCCGACACTGAAATCCACGCGCCGCGAGGGTGGCAGGTTGGCCGAGGGCAGGGAAAAGGCGTTCTGGTCACTCTTGCGGACTGTCGCGGTGCCACCGGAACGGGCTTCACCCGGTTCGGCCTGGGTAAAACGCGGGGCATCATCGCAGGCACTCAGGCCCAGGGCCATGAACAGTGCACATAAACGAAGAGGCAACGACGGCATCGGGCGTCCCGGGGGATGAGTGAAAACGAGGGCGCAAAGTCTAACAGGGCGGGGCAGTTTGAATAAGAGGAATTATCGTTTGGTTCTATTCATTGTGGCGAGGGGATTTATCCCCGTTGGGTCGCGAAGCGGCCCCCTGCTTTCTGTCTGATGCCTGTTGGCAATTTGGGGCTGCTGCGCAGCCCAGCGGGGATAAATCCCCTCGCCACAGGTTAGTGTTGGATGCATTTTCGGTGTTACGGCTGGACGACAGCTCCCGGCACCAACGGCAGCTCCAGTGTCGCAATGAAACCACCCTCGGGATGATTGCCCAGCACCAGCGCACCGCCATGGCGTTCGGCGGCACGGCGTGCGATGGCCAGGCCCAGGCCATGGCCGGCGGCGGTCTGGCCGGGGGCGCGGTAGAACGGCTCGGCCAATTGCCCGAGGTGTTCGGCCTCAACCCCGGGCCCGTGGTCACGTACGCTGACCAGGATCCGTTCGCCTTGGCGCCGCGCGTGCATCTCGATCGATTGCCCGGCCGGATTGAAGCGCTGGGCGTTGCGCAGCAGGTTGTCCACTGCTCGCTCGATCATGGTCGGCCAACCCTTGAGGGTCAGGTCCGCCTCGGTTTCAAGCTGTACGGTTTGCTCCGGTGAAGCCAGTTGCGCATCTTTTTGCAGGGTGACCAGCAGCGCGTTGAGGTCGACTTCTTCGGCGCTGGCGTTGTCGGCATCGACCCGGGCCAGGACCAGGATTTCGCTGATCAGCGCCTCCAGGCGATCGCATTCACGGGTCAGGCGCGGCCAGAGCTTTTCACGCTCCTCGGGGCTGGCCCGTTCCGCCAATGCCAGGGCAATGCGCAGCCGGGCCAGGGGCGAGCGCAGTTCGTGGGACACGTCCCGTAGCAGTTGTCGCTGGCTGGCGATCAGGCTTTGCAAACGCGCGCCCATGCGGTTGAAGTCGGTGGCCAGTACGCCGAACTCGTCCCGCCGGTTGGCCAGTTTAGCGAGGCTGTTCTGCTGGTAGGTGGCTTGGCCCAGGTCATGCACCGCACCGCGCAGTCGACTCAGCGGACGAGTGATGGAGAGCGTCACCAACAGGCTGAACAAGGTCAGCACCACCAACGCGATCCCCAGGGCACTGAGGGGCCAGAGCAGGCTGCCGCGGTGCCAGGCGTCCAGTTCGGGATGGGGGATGCGGTAGATGAATAGGTAGGTGTCGCCGCTTTTGGCGCTGGTGAACTCGTCGGTGAGCCGGCGCCAGGGCAGGCGGCGGTCGTCGTTGTTCTGCCGAGCCTCGAAGGCGGCGGCGCGATGGGGAAAAGTGCCACGCACCACCGGGTCGCCGCTTTCGTTGAACACCTGGACGTCAATGTGATACTGGCGCTTGCGCTGTTTCAGAATTTCCTGGGCGGCGTCCTCGCCTTGGGTTTCGTAGGTCTGCGTCCACTCTTCGGGCAGGGTATTGAGCCCCGGGTGGCGGCTGAGGATCCAGGCGTCCTGGTTCAGCATGTGGCCCATCAGGATCGAAAGTCCTGCAACCAGAGTGATGGCCAGCCAGAAACTGGCCAGGATGCGCCAGAACAATGAACGCACGATAAATCCTCGAAAACAAAGAAAGCCCAACGGCGGTTGACCGTTGGGCTGGGGAGCTTCAGTGCATTATTGCGCTTTTTGCGGCTGTTGCGCTTTCCAGGCCTTGAATTCGGCCCACTCGGCGCGACGCTCGGCCTGTTTCTTCTGGATCGCGTCGAATTCTTTTTGCTGCTCAGGCTTCAACAATCCACGAATCTGGGCGTCGACCTTCTGGTGCCGGGCTTGCATTTCGTCCTGCATGGCTTTCTGGTCGGCTGGGGACAGCTTGGCCAGGTACTTGTCGACCAGTTCCCGTTGTTCGTGGCGCTGTTCGCCCATGATCTGGCGAATCTGCTGGCGTTGCTCGCGGCTCAGGTCCAGTTGGCTGTACGGGCCTTTGTCGTGCATCTGGCCGCCGTGACGCGGGCCGTCCATCGGCCCCATCGGGCCAGGGCCTTCGGGCATGGCCATGGCCACGGTCGGCAGGGCGGCGGCGAACATCAGAGCGATAAGGGTCTTGCGCATGGTGTGTCTCCTTGTCTCATTCCCGGTCAGTTCCGGATGTGTGCAGATTACGGAGATCAAGGTCAGCGGCGGTCAGGGGTGGGTAAAGCTTGGGTAAAGACGGTTGGGTGCGAACCTGACAAATCTGCAGGCCCGAACACAAAGCCCTGTGATGGGGGGGTACTTGCTGTGATGGGGGGTACTTGCTGTGGTGAGGGGGCTTTTGTGGCGAGGGAGCTTGCTCCCGCTCGGTTGCGCAGCAACCGCAGAATCTTGGGGCTACTTCGTAGCCCAGCGGGAGCAAGCTCCCTCGCCACAAAAGTCTCCAGAGGCTGTGATAGCCGCCACAACCTCTGGCTGTAATCGCAGCGACAACATCTAGAGGCTGTAGTAGTAACCCCGGCTACGCAGCGCCACGATGCGCGGGCGGCCGTCGGGGTGGGGGCCGATTTTCTTGCGCAGGTTGCTCACGTGCATGTCGAGGCTGCGGTCGTACAGGGTCAGCTTGCGGCCCAGGGCGATCTGCGCCAGTTCCTGCTTGTCCAGCGGCTCGCCCGGCTGCTTGAGCAGCGCTTCGAGCAGGCGGCTTTCGGACACGGTGAGGGTCTGTTCCTGTTCGTCGATGCTGACCACGCCACGCACCGGGCTGAAGGTCAGGTCACCCAGTTCGATCTGGCTGGACACGGCCGTCGGATGGCTGCGGCGCAGCACGGCGCGCAGGCGGGCGGTCAGTTCCCGTGGGTCGCAGGGCTTGGCCAGATAGTCGTCGGCCCCCAGTTCCAGGCCCAGGATACGGTCCAGCGGTTCACCCCGGGCCGACAGCATCAGCACCGGCAGCTCCGCATGATCGTTGCGCAATTGCTTGAGCAGTTCCAGGCCACTGCCATCGGGCAGCATCACGTCCAGGACCACGGCAGCCGGGGCGGTTTCGGCCAAGGCCTTGCGGGCACTCTGGCCATCGTGACAGGCGCGGACCTGAAACCCTTCCTGGCTCAGCCAGCTTACGAGGAGCTCACACAGCTCCTGGTCATCATCTATCAGTAACAGCTCGCTCATGACTCACTCAATTTAGCCATTGCCGACGTTGTCTACGTCCACCGCTGGCAAAGATACCGCAGAGCAAGGCCAATAGCGCTACCCCGGCACCAATGACGAACCATTGCTGTTGATCGGTCAACAGGCGCGGCAGGGGGCTGGCCTGGGCTTCCTTGAGTTGCAGTTTCAGGCGCTGGTTCTCCTGGCGCAGCCGCCCCACCAGCGCGCTTTCGCGTTCGCCGTTGGTGTTTTGGAGTTGCTGGGTGAGTGCTTCACGCATGCGCTCGCTGTCTTTCAAGCGTTGCTGCAATTCGGCGATCTGGCCGCCAGCGCTCAGGGACAAGGGCGCCGAATGACTGCCCTCGGTGCTTTCCTCGCCATGGGCGGGCGCCCCGATCGCCAACGAGACCAACAACAGGCACAACGGACCTTTGCGCATTGCAACTCCTGAATTCCAATCGAGATTAGACAGGTTGTCGGCAGGCAAATGAGAAAGATGAGCAACTGGCGTAATGAGCCTTGGAGGCTCATTGCGCCAAGAGGATTTACGGCAGGACTTGCTTGAACGGCTTGACCACGACCTCGGCATAGACGCCGGCCGTCACGAACGGATCGGCCTTGGCCCAGGCTTGCGCGGCGGCCAGGGAGTCGAATTCGGCCACGATCAGGCTGCCGGTGAAACCCGCGGCGCCCGGGTCATTGCTGTCCACCGCCGGGTGCGGGCCGGCCAGCACGATGCGACCTTCGGCCTTGAGCTGTTGCAGGCGCTCCAGGTGGGCCGGGCGCACGGCCAGGCGTTTTTCCAGGGAGTCGGCGACGTCGGTGGCAATGATTGCGTAGAGCATGTCAGTCCTCGGTTTTGGGCGTGGTGGGGTCGGCTTCGTGCAGGTGACGGGACAGGTAGATGCCCTGGCCAATCAGGAACAGCAGCGTCATGCCCAGGCTGCCGAAGACCTTGAAGTCGACCCAGTACTCCTGGAACGTGAACGCAACGAACAGGTTGGCGGCGCCGCAGAACAGGAAAAACGCGATCCAGGCGATGTTCAATCGGGTCCAGATCAGGTCCGGCAGGTTGATGGCATGGCCCATGATGCGCTTGATCAGCAGGCGGTCACCGATGAAATGGCTGCCAATGAACGCGAGGGCGAACAGCCAGTTGACCACCGGAGCCTTCCATTTGAGGAAGGTTTCGCTGTGAAACGCCAGGGTCAGGCTGCCGAATACCAGGCAGGCGATCAGGGTCAGCCACTGGCTCTTCTCCAGCTTGCGCTGGGACACGAACAGCGCGCCGTAGACCACCAGGGAACTGATGATCAGGACTGCGGTGGCGCTGTAGATACCGCCTACAGTCAAGGAGTGACCGGCGAAGTCGACGGTGCGGGGATCGAGTTTGTAGACGATGAAGAACAGCAGGAGCGGGATGAAATCGATGAATTGTTTCACAGTGGCAGCCAGAAGCAGGATGTGGCGGCATAATAACAAACATCCTTGGCCGCGATAGGGCCAGCTGATTTGAGGTAACAAACTCTCGTGAATGTTGATTTGCACTGCCATAGCACGGCCTCCGATGGTGCCCTGGCGCCTGCGGTTCTGGTGGCGCGGGCGTTCGAGCACGGCGTGCGAGTCCTGGCCCTGACCGATCACGACACCCTCGAAGGCCTCGACGAGGCCCGTGGCGCCGCCACGGCGCTGGGCATGCAACTGGTCAACGGGGTGGAGTTGTCCTGTACCTGGGGCGGGGCGACCATCCATGTACTGGGCTACGGTTTCGATGTGAATGCGCCGGCGCTGGTCCAGGCCATCGCACAACTGCACGACGGGCGCTGGCTGCGGTCCGAAGAGATCAGCCGCAAGCTGGCCCTCAAGGGCATGCCTGGGGCGCTGGACGGCGCCCGGCAGATCCAGCAGGAACTGGGCGACAGCGGCAACGCACCGGCCCGGCCACACTTTGCCGACTGGATGGTGCGCGAAGGGTTCGTCAAGGACCGCGCCGAAGCGTTCCGCAAATGGTTGGGGGCCGGCAAGCTGGGGGACGTCAAGCAGCATTGGCCGACCCTGGAAGACACCGTCCAGACCCTGCGGGCAGCGGGTGCCTGGGTCAGCCTGGCGCATCCATGGCACTATGATTTCACCCGCAGCAAGCGCCGACGCCTGGTTGCCGACTATATTCAAGCGGGGGGCCATGCCATCGAGGTGGTCAACGGCCATCAGCCTGCCGAACAGGTCGGCAGCCTGGCGATCCTGGCCCGTGAGTTCGGCCTGCTGGTCACCGCCGGCAGTGATTTCCATGGCCCTGGGGGCTGGTCCGAGATCGGCGAATACCGCCCGTTGCCGGAAGATCTGCCACCACTCTGGTGTAGATTCAAACATGATCCCGTTATCGCCGCCGTCTGAACAGGTAGAACACGTGAGTCAATTTTTCCAGATTCATCCGGAAAACCCGCAAGCGCGCCTGATCAAACAGGCCGTGGAAATCATTCGTGGCGGTGGCGTGGTGGTCTATCCCACCGACTCGTCCTACGCCATCGGTTGCCAGATCGGCGACAAGAATGCCGTGGAGCGTGTCAGACGCCTGCGTCAACTGGACGACAAGCACAATTTCGCGCTCATCTGCAGCGACCTGTCGCAGTTGGGCCTGTTCGCCAAGATCGATACCGGCACCTTCCGCCTGCTCAAGGCGCATTTGCCGGGGCCGTACACCTTCATCCTCAATGCCACGCGGGAAGTCCCGCGGCTGTTGCTGCACCCGAAAAAGCGCACCATCGGCCTGCGGGTGCCGAGCCATCCCATCGCCCTGGCGCTGCTGGCGGAACTGGGTGAGCCGCTGATGAGCGTAACGCTGATCATGCCTGGCGAGACCGAGCCGTTGAACGATCCCTATGAGATGCGCCAGATACTCGAGCATCAGGTGGACCTGATCATCGACGGTGGTTTCGGCGGCATGTCGGCGTCCACGGTGATCAACCTGGCCGATGGCGAGCCCCAGGTGGTGCGCGTCGGTTGCGGCGATCCGACGCCGTTCATGGTCGAGGCCTGAATGTCCGTCGTGGAAACCGCCGTGGACAATGTCGACAGCCAGGCCGGCGCGCAGCAGGAGTTGCCGTTCGCCATGGTCTATGGCCAGGCGGTCATGGAAATGCCCCTGGACCTGTACATTCCGCCGGATGCGCTGGAGGTTTTCCTCGAAGCCTTCGAGGGCCCGCTTGACCTGCTGCTGTACCTGATCCGCAAGCAGAACATCAACATCCTCGACATCCCCGTGGCGGAAATCACCCGCCAGTACATGGGCTACGTCGAGTTGATGCAGTCGGTGCGCCTGGAACTCGCCGCCGAATACCTGGTGATGGCGGCCATGCTCGCCGAGATCAAGTCGCGGATGCTGCTGCCGCGCTCGGCAGAGGTAGAAGAGGAAGAAGACGACCCGCGAGCCGAGCTGATCCGCCGCTTGCAGGAATACGAGCGCTTCAAGGCCGCCGCCGAAGGCATCGACGGTTTGAGCCGGGTGGGGCGCGATGTGGTGGTGCCCAAGCTCGATGCGCCCGAAGCGCGGGCGCGCAAGTTGCTGCCGGACGTGAGCCTGGAAGAGTTGCTGATGTCCATGGCCGAGGTCCTGCGCCGGGGCGATATGTTTGAAAGTCATCAGGTCAGCCGCGAAGCGCTGTCCACCCGCGAGCGTATGAGTGATGTGCTGGAGCGACTTAAGGGCGGCGGCTTCGTGCCGTTCGTCGAGCTGTTCACCGCCGAGGAAGGTCGGTTGGGGGTGGTGGTGACGTTTATGGCGGTCCTGGAATTGGTCAAGGAATCCTTGGTCGAGCTGGTGCAGAATGAGCCGTTCGCAGCGATCCACGTGCGGGCACGAGCCGAATAACGAGCAAATCAATGAATCTGACTGAACCCCGCGAGCTGGCCCCCTTGCTTGAAGCTTTCCTGTTGGCCTCGGGAAAGCCGCAATCGATGGAACGCCTGTTCGAACTCTTCGAAGAAGGCGAGCGGCCCGAGCCGGCCGTGTTCAAGAAAGCCCTGACATTGTTGGGCAAGTCCTGCGAGGGGCGGGCTTTCGAACTCAAGGAAGTGGCGTCGGGGTACCGCCTGCAAATCCGCGAGAAGTTCGCGCCGTGGGTGGGGCGCTTGTGGGAGGAACGGCCGCAGCGCTATTCCCGGGCGCTGCTCGAAACCATGGCGCTCATCGCCTATCGCCAGCCGATCACCCGGGGCGAGATCGAAGATGTGCGGGGCGTGGCGGTCAATAGCAACATCGTCAAGACGCTGCTGGAGCGCGAGTGGATCCGCGTCGTCGGTTATCGCGATGTGCCTGGCAAACCGGCGATGTTTGCGACCACCAAGGCCTTCCTCGATCACTTCAACCTGAAGAACCTGGACGACCTGCCGCCGCTGGCCGAATTGCGGGAACTGGAACCCGAACCGATGCTGGAGTTCGACGACGCCCCGGTGCCCCAGGGCTTGCAGGAACTGGCGGACGCCAGTGCCGAGCCCGAAGAGCCGAAGGAGGAGACCAGTTTCCACTCGTTGTTGCTGGAGCTGGACACCATGGAGGAGGGCTTGAAGACTGATTTCGACGACTTGCTGCGGGAAGGTCCTGGTCCTGAGGGCGACTCGGATGAGCTGGCGGAGCCCGATAGCGCGGCGGCGCCGGAGCCAGAAGCAGAAGCGGAAGCGGAAGCGGAAGAAGATACCCTCGGCGTTGCCCAAGCCCGGGAAAAACTCCTGGCCGCCGTCGCCGCCCTCCAGCCGCCGGAACCCGAACTGAGCGACGAAGAAGCCGAAGCCCGGGCGTTGGCCGAAGCGATCGAGAACGAACGGCGCGAGTTCGACGATTGATCCGATTTGTGTCGCCGACATTGCTGGCACACCACAACTCCTGTGGGAGCGGGCTTGCTCGCGAAGGCGGCGGGTCAGTCGGCACTGATTAACCTGACACGCCCTCTTCGCGAGCAAGCCCGCTCCCACATGGATGATGCAATGCATCATGAGCGCCAAGCCGGGCATCACCAGTCGGCGGAAAAAGCGCCGGGCGCTGGTTGATCAGCTAGTCTCTGATGCGCAATCGCTTCAACGCGCGTATGATTCGCGACCCCTTGGCGATCCCTTCGCCAAAGACCCGTATTCAAAGCGTCAGGCCAAGCCTGACCCGACCACACCGGGAGGTGCCCAGAATGAAAGACCAAGACCAGAACGACAGCCAGGAAATCGGCCCAGCAGGCGAGAAGCTGCAAAAAGTCCTCGCCCGTATCGGCGTCGGTTCGCGCCGTGACGTGGAAGCCTGGATCACCCAAGGCCGGATCAAGGTCAACGGCAAAGATGCCACCTTGGGCCTGCGGGTTGATATGCACGATGCCATCACCATCGATGGCAAGGTGATCAAGCGCGAAGAGGCCGCCGAAACGGTGCGCCGCGTGATCATGTACAACAAGCCCGACGGCGAGATCTGCACCCGTGACGACCCGGAAGGTCGCCCGACCGTGTTCGACAAGATGCCGCGTCCGAAAGAAGGCCGCTGGATCAACATCGGCCGCCTGGACATCAACACCACCGGTTTGCTGATGTTCACCACCGACGGTGAACTGGCCAACCGCTTGATGCACCCGTCCTACGAGATGGACCGCGAATACGCCGTGCGTGTGCGGGGTGAAGTCGACGACGAGATGATCGAGCGCCTCAAGGCCGGCGTTGTGCTGGAAGACGGCCCGGCGCGTTTCACCGACATCAAGCAGGCGCCCGGCGGTGAAGGCTTCAACCATTGGTACCACTGCGTGGTGATGGAAGGCCGTAACCGTGAAGTGCGACGTTTGTGGGAATCCCAGGGGTTGGTGGTCAGCCGCCTCAAGCGCGTGCGTTTCGGTCCGGTGTTCCTCAATTCCGACCTGCCGATGGGCCGCTGGCGCGAAATGAGCCAGTACGAAGTCGACATCCTGGCCGCCGAAGTGGGCCTCAAGCCGGTGGCAATGCCGCAGATGACCGCCAAGAGCAAGGACAAGCTGGAGCGGATGCAGCGTAAATCCTCCCGTCCGATGGGCAAGACCGAGCGCGTGCGTACGCTGCGCCCGGCTGCTGATGGTGTGGCGACCGGCCCGCGTCCTTCGCGCGAGCCGCAGATCGAAGGCGAACGCCCGGCCCGCAAGCCTGCACCGCGTCAGGACGGCGAGCGTGGCCCACGCACGCCGCGTCCGGCCAATGGTCGCACTGAGCGCGGCGAAGGTCGCGGTGCACCGGCGGGTCGCGGTACGCCCGTCGCCGATCGCCCGGCCGACACCAAGCGTCCCGCCAAGCCGGCACCGAAAAAGCGCCCGGGCATCATCCTGGCCGACCGCGACACGCCATCGGGCAAGCGCCGTGGTGCCCCGGCAGGTTCGGGACAGCGTCCGGGTTTCGGGCGTCGCAAGCCGGAGTGAGGCAGCGGTGAGTTTCTAGCTGCAAGCTGCAAGAAAAAACGCCAACCGTTGGGTTGGCGTTTTTTTTTGTCTGGCTTTAGTGATGCAGTGCCTTCGAAACCGTCTTCGCGAGCAAGCCCGCTCCCACAGTGGCATAGCGGCGAACGCACCTCTCTCATTCACTGCAGATCAACTGTGGGAGCGGGCTTGCTCGCGAAGAGGCCTGCAATCCCACCGCTGTCGAAAGGTTATCCCCTCTTTTCTTGCCGCTTGAAGCTCGCAGCTTGAAGCTGCCCCTAAAGCACAAACCGCCCATCAAACATCGGCTCTTTGTCCAGCGCCAGCACACCGCTTTCGAAAATCAGATCCAAATGGTGGCTGCCCTTGGCCCCGCCACCCAGTCCCAGGTGCAGGCCGCAGTGGCGCTCTTCGAAACCGGCGTTGCGGGCGTACAGGCTCTTGACCCCTTCGTTGGTGCCGATCCCCAGTTCTTCGATGCGGCGGTTGGACGGGTTGGCGTCCAGGTATTTGTTGAAGTCGTGTTCCAGGCCCGGCACGTCGGTGGCGATTTTCTGGATGGTGGAGTCTTCGATCCACAGCTCGAGGGGCGATTGCAGCACGCCGTACTTGCGTGCGAACGGGATGGTGCTCAGGAACGTGCCGACGAATTTCACCTGGCCGTTGATGGTGTCGCTGTGGGTGGCGATTTCGCCGGGGGCCAGGTCGTAGTTGCCGAGGCCGTTGATGTCGGTCCACTTCTTCACGCTGCCCAGGGCGGTGTCGAAATACGAACCGTGGTCATCCTGGAAGCTCAGGGTTGTCGCCTGGGACATGCGCCGGATCAGGTGACTGTTGAGCCCGGCGATACGTTGGGGAATCACGCTGAAGGTGTCGTAGAAATAATCGCCGTAATCCTTGAACAGCAGCGATTTCTTCCAGTTGTCGGCCATCACGCCTTGCAATGCCCGAACAAAGTCCGGGCCGTCGGGGCGTGGATTGGGCAGGGTGGAAGAGTCGTAGAAAAAAATATACAGGTCGCTGTCGGCAATGGCCTTGGACAGGCGCTCCGTGGATTCGAGGTCCAGGCGCATGGCGCTGAACCGGAACGGCGAGCCGCTGCCCGCCTGTTCGGCAATGGCGCCGGTCAGTGCTTCGTAGTCAGCGGTATGGCCGAGCAACACCTTGGCGGGCTGGATGCCGGCCAGGGCGGGATGGTGTTCGAGGTAGTAAAGGAAATGTGAGATGGCTCGTTGTGTGTCCATGCTTATTCTTCCCTGACACGTTCATTTAATGTCCCTGACAACTGACAAGAGTGGCGGAGTCGACCGGCCGGATCGCCTCCGCCGGGCAGTGCCTACAGAGGCCACATCGCCGTGCCGAACGGAACCACGGCGTCGGCTTGCATCATTTCAACGGCGGCCTCATGGGTCGGCGCTTCAAACCATTCGTCCAGTTGCAGTTCGGTTTCCAAGTCTTTGTCCAGTGCTTGCATAGTGAATCTCCTAGATGACTTTTGCGGAAAACGCGGGCCGATTCGGCGAGTCATACCCGACAGAACCGGCACCGCAGAACTTGTCGGCACGATGCCTTGGCAAGTCGCTGAAAACCTAGTCGAGGGTTTTTTGGATTGCAAAAAATAATTTTATTTTTTTCTTTTGAACTTTTTGTTCCATTTTTGGCGTTGAAATTACTCATTCAAAAACAGCTGCCTGGGTGATTTATTTAATAGGTAGCTACCTACCGTCAATTTGCAGTCAGCCTACAGAATATTCCTACGTGGAAAGCCTGCGTTACGCGCTGTAAAGGAATGCTGACGATTTTGGCCGTTCGAACTGACCGGTATCGGCGTTCGGAAGGGCTGTAAGAAAAAGCTGCCGAGTGGGCCGGCTTGGCGGGTTTTTTGAGACTTCGCAGCGCTTGTTTCAAGCCAGCGGGAAAGGTCAGATGCGCGCCAGACCTCAAGTGTGGGGGTAGACGCTGATCCGGTGGTGTCTGGCAGCAGAGGGACTGCAGTGTACAATGCGCCGCGTTTTACTGTGACCCTTCGCGTACCCACGCACTTTCAAGGTTATCCGCCTTGTTCACTCCGCCACGCCACAAGCGTGTCGGGTTCGATTTCGTCACAGATAAAAACAAATAGGTGACGCATGACCGTTGTAGAAAATACGCATTCGGGCGAGCTGAAACGCGGCCTGAAAAATCGCCATATTCAACTGATCGCCCTCGGTGGCGCGATCGGCACCGGCCTGTTCCTCGGCTCGGCGGGGGTGCTGAAATCCGCCGGCCCGTCGATGATCCTCGGCTACGCCATCTGCGGCTTCATCGCCTTCATGATCATGCGCCAGTTGGGCGAAATGATCGTCGAAGAGCCGGTGGCCGGTTCCTTCAGCCACTTCGCCCACAAGTACTGGGGCGGTTTCGCCGGGTTCCTGTCGGGTTGGAACTGCTGGATCCTCTACATCCTGGTGGGCATGTCGGAGCTGACCGCGGTCGGCAAGTACATCCATTACTGGGCGCCCGAGATTCCGACCTGGGTGTCGGCGGCGGCGTTTTTCGTCCTGATCAATGCGATCAACCTGGCCAACGTCAAAGTCTTCGGCGAGGCCGAGTTCTGGTTCGCGATCATCAAGGTCGTGGCGATTGTCGGCATGATTGCCCTGGGCAGCTATCTGCTGGTCAGCGGCCATGGCGGCCCGCAGGCGTCGGTGACCAACCTGTGGTCCCACGGTGGGTTCTTCCCCAACGGCGTGAGCGGGCTGGTGATGGCCATGGCGATCATCATGTTCTCCTTCGGTGGCCTGGAAATGCTCGGTTTCACCGCCGCCGAGGCCGACAAACCGAAAACCGTGATCCCCAAGGCCATCAACCAGGTGATCTACCGGATCCTGATTTTCTACATCGGCGCGCTCGTGGTGCTGTTGTCCCTGACCCCTTGGGACAGCCTGCTGAGCACCCTCAACGCGTCCGGCGATGCCTACAGCGGCAGCCCGTTCGTGCAAGTGTTCTCGATGCTGGGCAGCAACACCGCTGCGCATATCCTCAACTTCGTCGTGTTGACCGCCGCGCTGTCGGTGTACAACAGCGGCACCTACTGCAACAGCCGCATGTTGCTGGGCATGGCCGAGCAGGGCGATGCGCCCAAGGCCTTGTCGAAGATCGACAAGCGGGGCGTGCCTGTGCGTTCGATCCTCGCGTCGGCGGCGGTCACGCTGGTGGCGGTGCTGTTGAACTACCTGGTCCCGCAGCATGCACTGGAGTTGTTGATGTCGTTGGTGGTCGCGACCCTGGTGATCAACTGGGCGATGATCAGCTACTCGCACTTCAAGTTCCGCCAGCACATGAACCAGACCCGCCAGACGCCGCTGTTCAAGGCGTTGTGGTACCCGTACGGCAACTACATCTGCCTGGCGTTCGTGGTGTTCATCCTGGGCGTGATGTTGCTGATCCCCGGCATCCAGATCTCGGTCTATGCGATTCCGGTGTGGGTGGTGTTCATGGCCGTGTGTTATTGGATCAAGAACAAGCGCAGTGTCCGGCATGAACTGGCGGTGGCGGCTGCCAAGTAAGCACGAAACCCTGTGGGAGCGAGCCTGCTCGCGATGGTGGTCTGGCAGGTGAAACCTATGCCGGATGTACCGGCCTCTTCGCGAGCAAGCCCGCTCCCACAAGGTTCGGCGGTGAACACACATTCTGCGAGCACTGTAGATCCAATGTGGGAGCGGGCTTGCTCGCGAAGAGGCCATCAAAGGCGAGATCTGTATCGACTGTGCCTGCGCTATCGCGAGCAGGCTCGCTCCCACAGGCCTGTGGGATTCGCGGTATCCTGTGGGGCCTGACACCGGACGCTTTCCATGCTGGTCATTTCCAACACCGTGCACATCCCGGACGCCGAGATCGAGCTGACGGCCATCCGCGCCCAGGGGGCAGGGGGGCAGAACGTCAACAAGGTCTCCAGCGCCGTGCATTTGCGCTTCGACATTCCGGCTTCGTCGCTGCCCGAGTTCTACAAGGAACGGCTGCTGGCGCTGCGCGACAGTCGCATTACCAGCGACGGTGTATTGATCATCAAGGCCCAGCAATACCGCACGCAGGAACAGAACCGCGCCGACGCGCTGGAGCGCCTGACCGAACTGATCCTCAGCGCCACCAAGGTCGAAAAGAAGCGCCGTCCGACCAAGCCGACCCTGGGGTCGAAAAAGCGTCGCCTGGAATCCAAGACCAAGCGCGGCTCGATCAAGGCCGGCCGCGGCAAGGTGGACTTCTAGTTCTTTTCCCGCGCTTCACGGTACCGAGGCGCCTGCCGGTACAAGTAGACGCTCAAGGCCAACCCACCCAGGGCCGCCAGGGCAGCGAACAGAAAGATCGAGGCAAAGCCGAAGCCAGCGGCAATCGCACCGGCCAGCGGCCCGGTGATCCCCAGCGACAAATCAATGAACAGTGAATAAGCGCCCACCGCGGCCCCACGGCTGGAGGCCGGCACCAGGTTGACCGCTTCCACGCCCAGCGCCGGAAACACCAGGGAAAAGCCGAAACCGCTCAACGCCGCGCCCGCCAGGGCCCAATGGGCATCCGGTGCGAGCCACAACAGCAAGAGCCCCAGGGTTTCCACCGACAGGCAGGCAATCGCCACGCGAAAGCCACCCAGGCGGTTGATCAGGTTGCCGAACAGCAGGCGCGCGCCGATGAAGCTGGCGCCGAACAGGCTCAGGCACAGCACCGCGTTATCCCAATGCTGAGTGGCGTAATACAGGGTGATGAAGGTCGCGATGGTGCCAAACCCGATCGAACCCAGGGCCAAACCGCAGCCGTGTGGCAGCACACGCCCCAGCACGTGCATGAACGGCAGGCGTTCGCCAGAGACAATGGGCGCAGCAGTCTTGCGCCAGGCCAATGCCAGTCCCAGCAGGCCCAGCAAGATGATGCTGACGCCCATGCTCCACAGCCCCAACGCGTTGACCAGCCACACCCCCAACGGAGCACCGATCGCCAGCGCGCCGTAACTGGCGATACCGTTCCAGGAAATCACCTTGGCGGTATTGGCCGCGCCAACCCGGCCGATGCCCCAGCCAATCGAACCCGACCCCACCAGGCTTTCGGCACTGCCCAGCACCAGGCGACCGACCAGCAGGCTGATCAGGCTGAACGTTGGCAGGTGGGGCGTCCAGGCCGACACCAGCATGAACACACCGCTCAGCCCGCAGCCGGCGAGGCCGAACATCACCGCGCGCTTGCTCCCCAGGTTATCGATGATTCGTCCCGCGTAAGGACGACTGAGCAGGGTGGCCAGGTATTGCACGCTGATCACCAGCCCGGCGATCACCGCGCCGAAACCCAGCTCGCCATGGACGAAACCGGGCAGCACGGCCAGGGGAATGCCGATATTCAGGTAGCCGATGAAGGTGAACAGGACGATGGAAACGACTTGCAGCGTGACCGCCAGGGGGCGCTGGGAATCTGACATGGGGAAGAGGTCCACGGAGCAGCTGGATAGATAGGCTGCTTATGATAACGGCGACCGTGGCGTCCGGGCGGGGAAAAGTAAAACTATTTGCCCAGTGGTGGCTCAGCGGTCGTTCTGTTCGCTGACCAGGCGCGTGGTCACCAGCGCCGCGATGGCGTTTTCTTCGCTGCCAAACCGGGCCAGCAGGGCCGCTTGTTTCTCGGCGGGAAGGCGGGTCCAGATCTCGACCATTTTCTCGGCGGTGCCGATCAGGACGCTGGCCTGGGCTTCGCTGAAGGGAGGGGTGTCATCGGTCATGGGGCGCTCGGGATTCAGGCAGTGTGGAAAGCGCATCTTAGCGCTTTCCACACGGTCTGGTGGTGCGGGTCAATCAGTCTTCGCTGTCGGCCTGGCGGCGTTCAGTGGCTTCCTTGGGCTCGGGTTGCTGGGCGTCAGGTTGCCCTCCGGCTTGTAGCGTGGTCGTCTGCTCAGTGTCGTGCAGGCTTGGGAAGGGGAGATTAGGGATCTCGTGCATTTCGCGCTCCTCGCAAAGTCTGTGGATAGATCTGGTAGATCCGCGCTTTTACAAAGCTTGGGCAGGATACAGCAGGAGAAATGACAAAAAGACTTTTAAATCCCATCGCGCCGACAAAAGGGATTGTCTGGACAGGTCATGTCCAGTCAGCAAAAACGATCCCGATACCGGTGGTCGCCACCGCTCAAGAACGCCCCGTACAGGCCGATGACTTGCACATATCCTCCACATTCCGTTGTAACAGTGGACCCTGGACATGGAGGTTCTTTATTTGAAGAGATCGACTCCATGTTTCTACAAAAATCCCTGAGAGCCCAGATTCTCGCCCTGCTCAGCGGCAGCCTGCTGGCCATGTTGCTGATCGCCCTGGCGTCCTTTCACTTCCTTTCCGATGGCATCCAGAATTATCGTCAACTGCTCGACGGTCCGTTGCGTGCGTCGCAATTGATCGACGAGGCCAACCTGCAATTCAAGGTGCAGGTCCAGGAGTGGAAAAACGTCCTGTTGCGCGGCAAGCAGCCAGCGGACATGGATAAATACTGGAAGCAATTCGAGGCACGCCAGAGCGATGTCCAGGGCATCCTTGGCCAGTTGACGACCCACGAAGGTGTCCCGGCGCAAATCAAGACACGTATCGAGCGTCTGCGGGGCGAGCATGCGCAGTTGGGCGCGGCCTACCAGAAGGGCCGTGATGCGTTTGTGGCGGCGGGCGGCGACGCGGCGGCGGGCGATGCCGCGGTCAAGGGTGTGGACCGCGCGGCCAGTGAGCAGATGAGCGAGTTGGTGGTTGAGCTGCATAAGCTGGGCGATGAGCAATCGGCAATGATCAGTGCCGGTGCCGACCGCACGATCATGCTGGGTACGGTGATCATGCTCGCCTCAGGGCTGCTGGTCGGGTTGTTGAGTGTGTGGCTGGTCAACCGCAACCTGGTGCAGCCCATCCGTAACCTGATCGCGTACGTGACTCAACTGAGCCGCGGGCGTTTCGCCGAGCGTGTCACGAGCACGCGCCAGGATGAGTTGGGCGACCTGGCCCTGGCGGCCAATACGCTGCGTGATTTCCTTGCTGAAACCTTCACCCGCTTGCAACGCAGTGCCACGGAGCTGGACAGCGCCAGCGGTGAGCTCAATGCGATTGCCAGCCTGATGAGCCAAGGCACCAGCGAGCAATTCGAACGCACCGATCAAGTCGCGACCGCGATGAACGAGATGTCGGCCACCGCCCAGGAAGTTGCCCGCCATGCAGCCGATGCGGCGCAGGCTGCCGATGATGCCGATCATTCGGCGCAGCAGGGCGAGAAAGTGATGCAGGGCACGATCCACACCATCACCCAAATGCGTGGCGAAATTGCCAACACCGCCACGGTGATCCGGCGCCTGGAAGCCGACAGCGGACGCATCGGCAAGGTGCTGGAAGTGATTCGCGGGATCGCCGAACAGACCAACCTGCTGGCCCTCAACGCTGCCATCGAAGCAGCACGGGCGGGTGAGGCCGGGCGTGGTTTTGCGGTGGTCGCCGATGAAGTCCGCAGCCTGGCCCAGCGCACGGCGTCGTCCATCATCGAGATCAACCAGATCATCCAGACGGTTCAAACAGGCGCGGTGGACGCGGCCCAGGCCATCGAAAGCGGCCAGTCGCGCAGTGAGGAAAGTGTCGAGCAGGTGACCCAGGCCGGCGCGATGCTGGAACGCATCACCCAGGCGGTGGAAGCGATCCGCGACATGAACCGTCAGATCGCCACCGCTGCGGAAGAGCAGACCTCGGTGGCCGAGGATATTTCGCGCAACCTGACTGAAATCACCTGCATTGCCAGTACCAACCTCGACAACGTAAAACGCACCGAAGCGGCCAGTCGGGATTTGCACGGGTTGTCGGGGCAGTTGAATGAAGTGACGGCGCGGTTGAGTGCCTGACCGTATGTTCCTGATGCCGTAGCCGCCCCCTGTGGCGAGGGAGCTTGCTCCCGCTGGGCTGCGTAGCGGCCCCAAAGCCATTCAGCGCGGTGCATCAGGCATAAGATGGTTGGCAGATTTTACGACTGCTGCGCAGCCGAGCGGGAGCAAGCTCCCTCGCCACAAAAGCTCATGAAAACCTGGAGTGAGCAGTCCGCAGGGCATCACCCTCAATAATCGCGACGCTTGCGAAAGGCCCATCGGCCTGCAATCACGGTGAAGGTCGCCACCAGTGCTACCAGGATCCAGAAGCCCTCGGGATCTTCGGCCAGTGGCACGCCGCCGACGTTCATGCCGAAGAAACCGGCAATGATGTTGATGGGCAACGCCAGCACCGTGACCACCGTCAAGGTGAACAGCGTGCGGTTGCTTTGTTCGTTGAGGTTGGCGGCGATCTCTTCCTGCAGCAATTTGATCCGTTCGCCCAGGGCGGTGAGGTCGTTGATGATCAGGGCGAACTCCTCGGTCGACTTGCGCAGCTCCTTGACGTCTTCCTTCTGCAACCATTGCGGCGGGCGGTTGAGCAGGCGCAGCAACGAGCCCGGCTCCAGGGCCAGCAGGCGTTGCAGGCGTACCAGCACGCGGCGCTGGCTGCCCAGCTCGGCGCGGTTGTTGGACACGCGCGAAGACAGCAGTTGGTCTTCGATCTGGTCGACGCTGAGGCTGGTCTTGCGCACGATCTGGGTCAGCACTTCGCCTTGGTCGCGCAGCAGATGCACCAGCAATTCCAGCGGCGAGCGAAAGCTCTCGCCGGCCTTGACCGATGAGCGCAGCTTGTCGACCGAGTGCAAGGGTTGCAGGCGCGCACTGATGATCAGTCGACTGTGTACGCACACCCACAAGGTGGAGACATCCGAGGACACCAGGTTGCTGAGGTTGAACACCACATCGTTCACCACCGCCAGCAGTGCCGAGTCCACGTGTTCGATACGGGTCGATCGCGAGCCTTCGTGCAGGGCTTCGAAGAATTCCTCGGGCAAGGCCAGATGGCTTTTCATCCAGCGCTCGCAGGCAGCGTGGGCCAGGTTCAGGTGCAGCCAGAGGAATTCGTCGGCGTCTTGCGGTTGTTGCAGGCTTTGCAGGGCTTGGGCCGAATCGATTTCCCGGCCACGCTCGCCGGGACGGAAACGAAACCCGTAAAGCAGGCCGAACAGGTCCGGATCGCGATGGCTTTGGTCGATGCTGTGGTTCATGAAGGCTCGCTGGCGGGAAGTGCCTGTCGCAGCGGCCACAGGTTCACTTGAGCGGCATCATTGCAGGGTTTTTTGATGGTTGTGTGACAGTTGCGCGGCGTCGTCGGATCGGCGGCGGTTTACAGACGGCGTACATAAAAAAGCCGCGCAACTCGAAAGTTGCGCGGCTCTTCTTTAACCGATGGATCAAGTGTCTTGTTTGTTGGACAGGACTTTGCCGGTAGTTGCGTCGAAGTCCACGTCAAACTCTTTGCCGTCGGCCGTCTTCAGTTCCACTTCATATTCATAACCGTCGAAGTGGTTATCCAGGTCGGTGTCGGTGATGGTCGCGCCTGGGTGCAACTTCAGGGCTGCTTCGTTCATTTCTTCCAGAGGCTTGATCTTGCCGTCCTTGACCAGTTGAGGAATCTGGTCGATTCGTACATCCGCCTGGGCCAGGCCAGCGGTGAGGGTCAGGGCAGCAGCGGTAAACAGGGCAGTCAACGTTTTCATGAGTGCTTTCCTTGGTGTCGTTATTAAGGGTGAGTCGTTTAAGTGGGTTCAGATTATCTGTGGCAACTTAATTCACCCTTAATTCGAAAAATCTTGAAGCAAGTTTCCTGGAAAGGTCTTTCGACTCAGTAGCCGTTCTTTTCCAATAGCTGTGCCACGCTGCCTGTCTCGGGACGCTTGAAGTACTTGAGCAGCTCACTGGCCCGGTTGGTGAAGATGCCATCGACGCCGGCCTCCATCACTTTCTTGAAGTCCACCGGCTCATCCACGGTGTAGACGTGCACCAGCAAACCCTGGTCGTGGGTGTACTGGTTCATCCACGGTTGCACCAGGTCCGAATAGCTCTGGCTGCCGCCATGGGTCAATGCCGCCGAAGGGCCGGTGCCGATGGCGCCATGGGCCTTGGCGTACTGGACCCATTGTTCGAACTCGGCCTTGTCCTTGGGCTCCTGCTTGGCGTAATAGACGGCCTTGTCCGTTTCGCCGGACTCGGCAAACGTCACCTTGGACTTGGGTTCGATGTTGCCTTCGCCCACCCATAGCAGCAGGATCTTCGGCACCTTCGGCATCTCTTTGTGCAACAGTTCGAGACTGCTTTTTTCAAAGGTCTGCAGCACCACTTTGCCCTTGCCCTGGCCGACGCCGGTGGCGCTTTTGGCCAATTTCGACCCAGCGGGGCTCAGCCAACCACGGTCCTGCAGTTTGTCCTTCAGGTCGCGCTCGATGCCGGGGAACAGCTTCGGCTCCTTGGTTTCGATGTACAGCCCCGGTTTATGCAGCGGGTTGCCCTCGGCGATGTTGATCACTTCATCGAGGGTGAGGATTTTCTGGCCGACGAACGAAGGACGGGCGCGGTCCGGGTAGGCGGTGTTGAACCAGCTGCCGGCATCGAGGGTTTTGAGTTCCGCCATGGTGAATTCATTGGCGGTGCTGTCCTTGCGTTCGGGAAACTGGGTCGCGACATCCGTGGTGCGCAGCAGGCTGTCGTCATGCAGGACGAACAACACACCGTCTTTGCTGCGCTGCAGGTCCAGCTCCAGGTAATCGGCGCCCAGGTCACGGGCCAGCTTGTAGGCGGCGGCGGTGGATTCCGGCGCGTCGAACGAGGCACCACGGTGGGCGATGACCGCCGGATGTGGAATGCCTTGAAGGGTGGCCAGGGCCTTGGGACTCGGGGCCTCGGAGGCTTGTGTCTGGCTGAAGCCGAGCAACAGGCTCAGCATCAAGGCGCTGCGGGTGAAGGTGACAGGCATGCTCGAGATCCTTTCGTAGAGGAGGCAAAACCTATCTTTTAACAATTGAATGCTGTCGGCGCTATCGCCATACCGACATAAACCTGTGTGAAGCAGATTTTTCCCACCCATTTTTCGACCGCTTTGCAGTACCCTTGGCCGCACCAGTTTCCCCGGCAGAGGGAAACCTTAAAACCTGTGTTCACTTGCCCTGCGTGTAAACCATCGATCAGACGTCCCGAGGGACGCATCCATGAGGTTTACCATGCGCACCACTTCGACACTCATCTGCCAGGCCGCCGACCAGCTCAAGGGTTTTGTCGGCCTGAACCGCAAGACCGGCCACTACATCGTGCGATTCAGCGAAGACGCCTTCGGCATGGACGTGGCTGATGACGGCATCATCCCCACCAGCGAATTTGTCTGGGCCCCCGCGGCGGATGGCACCATGACCCTCAGTCGCGAGCGAATCCAACTGTTGCTGGATCAGAACATCGACGACCGGATCAACCTGACCGAACCTTTGCGGGTGTACATGGCCCGCGACGACCTGGCGGAAATCATGGCGGTGCGGCAGTTGGTGGAGGGCTGAGCCCCCGATCCTGAAGTGAACGGAAACCCTGTGGGGTTCACAAGAATTTTTGGAACGGCATGGTCCTGTGGCGAGGGAGCTTGCTCCCGCTGGGGCGCGCAGCGGCCCCAAAAAAAGCGATGAGCGCTGCGCACTCAAGCGGGAGCAAGCTCCCTCGCCACAAAAGCTTCCAGCTATCACGCCATAGATTGATCAACGGTGAACACTGTGGGAGCGAGCCTGCTCGCGATGGTGATAGGTCAGTCACAGTGATGTTGGCTGATCTACAGCTTTCGAGAGAAAGCCCGCTCCCACAGGTTTTGTATCCTGGCATCAGGTTGGGCGTTGGAAGGCATAGTCCCGTTCAACCTTGCACACCCTCGTCTGGCATTGGGCATACCAGGTAGATCGGCCTCGCTCACGAATCGCGCTGTGTTCGGGATGTTGCTTCCAGGCCAGGATTGCCGCTTCATCGCGCCAATAGGACACGGTAATCCCCAGACCATCGTCGCCACGGGCCGATTCAACGCCTAAAAATCCAGGTTGTTCCCGAGCAAGGGCCAGCATCCGCTCGGCGGCTTCGGCGTAGCCTTGGTCCCCCTCGGTACGCAGGGAGGTAAAAATCACTGCGTAATAATGGGCGCTCATGACATTTGCCTCGCGCAGGCTTCGACAAACGCGCTGACCAGCGGTGGCACGCGGCCTTCCAGTGCGGCACGTTCAGGCTGGAACAGCGTGGCGACAAAAAACGGATGGTCTTGCAGTTCCACCGCTCGCAAGTCACCGGCCGAATCCCGGGCAACGGCGTGCAGGCGCTGGCTCAGCAAGTCTCTTTCAAAGTCTGGATTGACCCCGAAGCGGCAATGATAGCCCTCGAACGCGGTCTGTCGGCCGTAGGCCTTGGCAATCAACGAGCCCGCATCGAACTGGAGGCTGTCGATGGTTTCGACCAAGGCACAGCTCAGCGGTGTCAGCAGCGCCCGTTCAGCCTCTGGAGAGGTTTCACCATGGACGGCATCGACCCAACCCATTACGTGACGGGCATATTCCAGCACGGCGTGCTGAAAACCACCGCAAGTGCCCAGGAAAGGGCGACGCTGTTCGCGGGCAAAACGAATGGCCAGCACGGCACCGGCTTCGTTTTGGTAGGGGCTGCCGGGCACGCACCAGACACCGTCGAAATCTTCCAGCACGGCGGTGTCGGCGATGAGCGACGTTGCCAGCCATTGGAAGCGAATGGCCTGGCCGGTTTGTGTGCCCGCCAGCTCAAGTGCGAGGGGGATTGCCCGGTGAGCGGTGATTTGAGGGTCGTGGTCGCCGATCAGGGCGATGTGTAAAGGACGTTGATTTTCCATGGGAGGCTCGCCGCTTGTTGATTCCTGGTGGCCACTATAGATTGGCGTTCACGCAATCAATATTGGCGTTTACCCAAGTGATCAATGCAGCGACGCACTATCGTCTGGACTACCCCGACCTGTCCCTGATCCTCGCGCTGGTCCGTGGCGGCTCGCTGGCCCGGGCCGCTCGGCTGCTGCAGGTGGACGTGTCGACGGTGTTTCGTTCGGTACGTCGATTGGAAGCGGCCCTGGGTCAGCCCTTGTTCGAGAAAAGCCGTTCCGGGTATTTGCCCACGAGCCTGGCCCAGGCGTTGGCTGAACAAGCCGAGCGCGCCGAGCAGGCGTTGGAAGCGGCGCGGCTGGGAGTGGAGCAGGGCGGCGAGATCATCAGCGGGACGGTACGCCTGACATGCAGTGATTCAGTCCTGCAAGCGTTGCTGCTGCCGGCTTTAGCGCGTTTCATGCCTGCTTATCCGGCGTTGAGCCTTGAGTTGAGCACTTCGAACGACTTCGCCAACCTGAATCGCCGCGACGCCGACATTGCGTTGCGACTGACCCGTACGCCACCGGAACACCTGGTCGGTCGCAACCTGGGCAAGGTGACCTACCGGGTATGCGCCAGCGCCACGTATCTGCGCTTGGTAGAGGCGGGTGACCTGGCTTCCATGACCTGGGTCGCGCCAGACGATTTCCTTCCGGATCACCCCACCGTGGCCTGGCGCCGCCAGCATCTACCCGGCGTGATGCCTGCCTATCGCTGCAACAGCATGCTCTCGGTCACCGAACTGGTGCGGGCTGGTTTAGGCGTTGCGGCGCTGCCGGACTTTCTGATCGACGAACGCCAGGGCCTGATGCCCCTTGGCGAATCGCTGGAGGGATACGACACGGCGCTGTGGCTCCTGACCCGCCCGGACTGTCGGGCCTTGCGCTCGGTGGTGACCTTGTTCGATGAGCTGGGGCGCAACCTGCGCTGGGGTTGAGATTCAGGCCTGGTAACGACTCAGGAACAGGTCGAGGGCCGATTCGATGACTTGGGTTTGCTCCTCCTGGGTCAGGCTCGGTTGCCCCATCGAAACCTGCGGCCAAAAAGCGAATGTCTTGAGCAGCCCATGCATTTGTTGGGCGGCAAAGGCCGGCTCCACGGGTTTCAATCGGCCATCGGCCTGGGCCTGGCGAATCCAGGCGGTCAGGCCTTCCTCACGCTGGCCCATGCGCGAGACCATGTCCTGGGCGCGCTCCGGGGAGTGAATGGTTGCGGCGATGGCGATGCGCGCCAGGTCGAGGAAATTTTCGTCCGCCAGCAGATGCAGTTTGGCTTGCAGCAACGTTTGCAGTTGCTCCCGTAGCGGTGTCTGCGGGCTGTAGGGCATGTCCTGTTCTGCGGTGATGCTGTTCCATAACCGATTCAGGATTTCCGCAAACAACGCTTCCTTGCTCGGGAAATGGTTATACACCGTGCGCTTCGATACGCCGGCGGTCGCCGCGATCCTGTCCATGCTGGTGATCTCGAAACCGCTGCTACGGAATTCAGCAATCGCGGCCTGGAGGATGGCTTCGCGTTTTCGCTCGGTAAGGCGCTGCGGTACGGTCATGGGCATTCGTCGGTTGAGAGGAGAGAACTTACACTCGGCAGTTTACTTGCTCCCGGGATTCATGCAATCTGGAAACTACACCGAGTGGTGTAGGTTTTCGTCTGACGGCTATGCGTGCATGCAACGGCCATCCAGCGTCCCACAACGACGAAGCGCAATGGCGACGACGTCCTTGGAGTTATCGCACCATGACCATCTCCTCTCATTCGACCGAAAGCCCGTCTGCCCACGATTCATCCCGGCAAGAGCAGGGCAAGTATCGCAATCATGCCTACACACCGCGAGAAGGTTTTGGCACCACCCTGCGCATCATCTGGAACATGATCTTTCACAAGCCGCATTCCACTCGCCCTGCAGGTGCCATCGACGTTCAACCGCTGACGCGCGCCGCGCTGCTGGCCGCGCCGAACCACAGTGTCTTCCGTCTTGGCCATTCCACCGTGCTGCTCAAGCTGCGGGATAAATTCTGGCTGACAGACCCGGTGTTCTCCGAGCGTGCCTCACCCGTGCAATGGGCCGGACCGAAGCGTTTCCATCAGCCGCCCATCAGCCTGGACGAGTTGCCGCCCATCGAAGCGGTGATCCTTTCCCACGATCATTACGACCACCTCGATCATCAGGCCATTCTCAAGCTAGCGACCAAGACCCGCCACTTCCTGGCGCCCTTGGGTGTGGGCGACACCCTGATCAAATGGGGCGTCGACGCCAGCAAGGTACGTCAGCTGGACTGGTGGCAAGGCACCGAGGTGGACGGCATCGAGTTCATCGCCACGCCCTCCCAGCATTTTTCCGGACGCGGCCTGTTCGACAGCAACAGCACTTTGTGGGCGTCGTGGGTGATGATCGACGGCGGCACGCGAATTTTCTTCAGCGGCGACACCGGTTACTTCGAGGGTTTCAAACGCATCGGCGAACAATACGGCCCCTTCGACCTGACGCTGATGGAAACCGGCGCCTATAACGTTGACTGGCCCCATGTCCACATGCAGCCGGAGCAGACCTTGCAGGCCCATATCGACCTCAAGGGCCGTTGGCTACTGCCAATCCACAACGGCACGTTCGACCTGGCGATGCATGCCTGGTATGAACCCTTCGACCGCATCCTGGCCTTGGCCTGGGAACGCAACGTTTGCATCACCACACCGCAAATGGGCGAAGCCTTCACCCTGACGCAGCCGCAACGTGGCCGCTCCTGGTGGCTGGATGTGGACCCCTCGACCTATCAGGACCAGGCCGGTATCGCCTAGAACCTGCGCTGCGGGAATCATTCGATCATCGCGTAATCGGAACGCCCCATCGGGTCCGGGGTCGCGCCCTTGATGTTCATGCCGCGCCCCGGTGCGAAGCCGGGGAAGAACACCAGGCCCTCGGCCTCCAGGCGAAACGCCAGGGCCAGGCGAGTCACATCGAGCAACTCGCCACCGACCTCGAAGCGGCGGATGGCCTGGACCGAGACGCCGGATTGCCGGGACAGCTCCTCGACACTCCAGCCCAACATGGCTCGCGCCTGTGCACAGTGGGCGGGGGTGAACTGATAGACAGCGATGCGTTCCAGGGTGGTTTTGATTGCGAGAGAGGCCATGGGGGTGCTCCAAAGCTGTGGGATTAAAAAATACTGTGTTTTTGTACAGTTGTTTTGAATCCCGATCAATCTCATTTTTTTGATCAATGACCGGCGGTCTTCGCCAACCAGGCGCTCGGCGCGTGACCCAATACGCGACGGAACATGGTGGAGAACGCAGCGGGACTGTCGTAGCCCAGGTCCAAGGCTATGCGTGTAACCGAATCCCCTTCAGCCAGGCGGGCCAACGCCGACATCACACACGCCTGCTGCCGCCACTGGCTGAAACTCAGCGTGGTCTGCCGGCTGAACAGGCGATTGAACGAGCGCAGGCTGATGTGCAATTGCGCCGCCCATTCCACGGGCGAGGCATGGGCGTCGGGGTGTTCCAGGAACGCCTGGCACAGGCTGAGCAGACGAGGATCCTTGGGCAGCGGAAGGTGCAGGGGCAGGTGGGTGCTGCGCAGCAACTCGTGTAGTAGCAGATGAATCAACGCCCCGTCCCGACCCGCCTCGTCGTAGTCCGGCGCAAGCTCGACGGCCTCCATCAGCAACTGGCGCATCAGGGGCGACACACTGATGACCTGGCACTGCGTCCCCATGGCCATTACCGCGTCCGGTTCGATGTACAGGCTGCGCGTACTCACGCCCAGCATTAGCACCTCATGGTCGACCCCCGGCGCAATCCACACCGCCCGTTGCGGCGGCACCACCCAATTGCCGTCCGCCGTGCTGACCTGCATGACCCCGGTGGCACCGTAGAGCAACTGCGCGCGGCGATGGCGATGCAGCGGCAATACGTGTCCGTGAGCGTAATCGGTGCCGATGGCAACGACGGCCCTGGGTGTCGCATCCAATAAATCGATCGAACTGTTGCGCATCGATGGGCCGCTCACGATTGGCGTAAATGCGAACATTATTGGCCTGTTTGCTGCTGCAGGCCAAGCTTCGGCTCCCTATGGTAGGCGCCTCCCATTCCACGGATGCGCCTCGATGTTCTATGTATTGCTTGCCTGTTTCGGCTGCCTGAGTGGCATCACCGCCGTGCTGTTCGGCTTCGGCGGCGGCTTCGTCGTAGTCCCCTTGCTGTACCGCATGCTCACCGCCAGCCACGGTGCCGACGACCCTGTCGGCCAATCGGCGATGCACATTGCCGTGGCCACCTCGACCTGTGTGATGATCGTCAACGCACTGATCGCCACGGTGAAGCATCACCGCGCCGGCAACCTCATTCGCCATTTTGTATGGCCGTTCGGCGGCTTCATCGGCCTGGGTGCGGTCGTCGGAGCTGTTGGCGCCATGTGGGCGAGCAGCGAAGTCATTCGCTATGGGTTCATCGTTTATTTGGGCGTGACCATTCTGGACTGCTTGTTCAGACGCGGTTTTCTGACACAGTCTGACGCTGTGATCCCACGGCGATTGGGCAGGGCAGAGGTCTCAGCGGGCGGGATCAGCATCGGTGCCATCGCTACTTTCCTGGGCGTGGGCGGCAGCGTCATGACTGTGCCGCTGTTGCGCCGTTGCGGGCTGAACATGTCACGCGCGACGTCCATGGCTAACCCGTTGAGTTTGCCGGTTGCGGTGGCCGGGACGCTGACTTACATGGCCATGGCCGGGTTTACCGAGTTTGATTTGGGGCCGTGGTTTGTGGGTTACATCGACTTGATGGCCTTCGCTGTGCTCACACTTGGCGCGCTACTGGGTATTCGTCTGGCAACGCCATGGATCGGACGGATACCGGATAAGGTCCATGCGCGGGTGTATGTGGGATTGTTGATGTTGGTGCTGATCGGGATGTGCCTGAGGTAGGGGTCGTTATTGACCCGCCAACCCCGGCGCCTCACGGATGATGAAGTGATCCAGGTTCTCGATATTGGCACTGAACACCCCGAACGTTTCTTCGGGGTTCTTCTTGCTCGGCACCTGTTTCAACTCCGGCGTGACGCCATAAAAGAAGCAATACAACGGCGCGTCACTGTCGATGGCATGCTTGATCTCTGCCAGGAACGCCTTGCGCTTGCGGTAGTTATCGATCAGCTTCTTGCTCAGGTAAACGTTGACCGAGTAAGGCTTCTTCTTCGCCTCGTCCGGCTGCTTGAACCAGACCTTTGCTTCGAAGTCGATGCGAAAACTCAGGGTGTAATCCTTGATCTCCTTGATCTTGCCCCAGTAAATCAAGCCCTTGTTGTCCTGCAAATACTCGATTTTCTTGAAGAACGAGCCATAGGGCGCCGTGTGCTCGCCAATCTTCAGCGGCTTGCGCTTGAGCAGGTCCTTGTTATCGATATTCGAAACGAAACACTCCACCGGATGGGCGAAGACACTGGTCTTGTCCGGTGTTGAATCCTGCGCGGAATGAACGCTATCACCGTGGGAAGATACGGAGGGAGGCGTAGGCCGAGTCGCGTCAACGTCCTTCGATGGGTCGGACGGCTTACGCAGGTACTGACGCCGAGTCAGCAACAGCTCCGACGGAAAATGTTCCTCGCGGTCGTCATCCGTTTCCGCCTCGCCACTCTCTACACCCAACCCCGGTGTTTTCGGACTGACATAAGGGCAGCCCTCGATATGCTGGGTCGTCGGCTGATTCTTGAAATGTGGCGTACGGATGTAATTGACGTTTTTGGCATTGAACGTCGTCAGCCGATTTCCCTCATCGAACGCCGCCCGACAGGCATCGTTGGGGCACTGAAAGCGCTCCTTGGCCGAGTCGAAGGCCATGGTCTCGTCGAAATTCAGATCCCGAACGTCATAGATCGAAAGCTTGGCATCGAGGCTGAGGCAGTAGGCAGTGTCGAATTTCATCGGGGCTCGGGTCCGTGAGAGGAAGTGTATTAATACCGAAGGACGCGGCGGGCTGCACCCAAAGTTTCAACCCACCACAAACCCTGTGGGAGCGAGCCTGCTCGCGATTCCCAAACCCAACCCAACCATCAAGCCTGCCACCCGTGGCGAGGGAGCTTGCTCCCGCTGGGCTGCGAAGCGGCCCCCGATCCGCAGTTTCTTACTCAGGGAAATCGATATCATAGTGCTGGTTTTTGCTCAACAACGTGGCCTCTAATTATTTCGAACAGAAATAGGAGAGATCGATTTTTCCTTTTTTGGGTATGTCATCAACATGGATTGGGATGATCTGAAAGTTTTTATCTTCGTGGCTAAATCGAACAACGTGACCGAAGCCGGAATCTCGCTCAAGGTTTCGGCCTCGACGGTGTCGCGCAAGATCGCAGCGCTTGAGGAGTCGCTCGGTACGGTATTGTTTTCGAAGAAAACCAACGGCTACTTCCTGACTGAGGCGGGAAGGGCGTTGCTGCCATTGGCACTGGAAACGGAGGAGCGTTTCAAACTGATCGAGCGGCAGATGTCGCAACCGGGTGATCGGATGGCGGGACAGGTGCGCATTGATTGTCCGGAGCTCATGGGCACGCACTTGATCATTCCGCAACTTGCGGTATTTCACGATCAGCACCCCGAGATCAGCTTCGACTTCATTAACTCGGCGGTGTCGTTGAAACTCACACAAAGCCACAGCGACATCATTATCCGCTTGCGCAGGCCGGAGAACGGTAACTTCACCATGCGCCGGGTCGGGACACTGATGCAGGGGCTTTTCTGCTCCCAGGCGTATGCCGATGCCAACGGCCTGCCGGTCGAACCCGCCGACCTCAAGCACCACAGTCTGATCGGCTGGACCGAAGAAATGTCGTACATGCCGCTCGCCCAATGGTTGAGCGAAATGGCTGGAAACCATAGGCTGTGGATGCGTGTTTCAAACCTGAATGCGCAGCTCAAGGCGGTCGAGGCCAATCTGGGGATTGCCGCGTTACCCGTCTATGTCGGACATCAGTCCGGTCTGTGCCAGGTGTTGGCCGATCGCCCTGCGCGCAGCTCGGAAATCTGGTTGTTGCGCAATCAGGCGACCCAGGGTGTGAGCCGCGTTGATCGAGTGGTGGAGTATCTGACGGAGCTGTTTCACCGCGATATTGCATGAACAATGGGTCTGGCCATAGAAACCTCCTTAAAGCGGACCGATGCGCAGGAAAATCCATACGGCAACCGCTATCAACATCAGGCCGAACGCCGCGTTCTGAAACATCAGCCATTTGGGGCGGGATTGGATCAGTTTCTGCACGGTTGACCCCATCGACACCCAGATGACGTGCGAGAAGAAGTTCAGCGAAATCAGCGCCGCACTGAGGATCAACACGACCGTGCTGCTGGTCTCGCCGGAAGGCATGAACGTGGAAAACATCACCAGCAACATCACGATCCCTTGCACGTTGCCCAGTTGAACAACAATGCCGTCCCGAAATTGCAGGTGCATGGCCTTGTCGGTGGGCGTCTTCAGTGGCCGACGCAGCATGCGCACACCGAGCCACAAGATGTAGAAGCTGCCCACCACTTGCAGCGCCCATACCAGCGTCGGATTGTTCGTCAGCGTGTGATAAAGGCCTAAGCCAACCAGCACGGCGATCAGGAAGTAAGTCATGTCGAGCCCAACGATAAACCGCACCGAACGACGCACACCGCTTTGCGCACCCGACGTCGCCACCATCAAGTTGCCAGGGCCCGCACTCAGGGTCAGCGGCACCATGGTCGATAGCCAAAGCAACCAGTTGATGCTGAAAATTTCTTGCATGTTGTCTTCCTTAATCACAACGCGGACTGAACTCCGGCAAGTCTAATTCGCGGTTGCTTCTAAGGTTATGGCGAGGAGCGCAAGGCGGTTTTCCATAAATGGGGGAAGGGTCGTTCGGAGGAGGGGCGGTCCCCGTTACCTGACGTTTCGGGAGAAGCCAGGGTGAGGGCCAATCGAGGCGATACGGCGTCAATGCGGAAAGATTCTGAGTTTTTCGTAGGGCAAAGGTTGAGTGCCCGTCCTGAAGTTAAACGCCGTTTGGGTCCTGCAGAAATGCGAAAACCCCGTTTTCACGGGGTTTCTGTTACGCGTGCAGCCCAGGATTTTTCTGTCGAATCAATCCCAGCTCAAAGCCCCACCCGTCTGATACTCAATCACCCGAGTCTCAAAGAAGTTCTTCTCTTTCTTCAAGTCCATGATCTCGCTCATCCAAGGGAACGGGTTAGTCGTACCTGGATACTCTTCTTTCAACCCAATCTGCGACAAACGACGGTTAGCGATGAACTTGAGGTAGTCCTCCATCATCGCCGCGTTCATCCCCAATACACCGCGAGGCATGGTGTCGCGGGCGTATTCGATTTCCAGTTGGGTCCCTTGCAGGATCATCTGGGTCGCTTCTTCCTTCATCTCGGCGTCCCACAGGTGTGGGTTTTCGATTTTGATCTGGTTGATCACGTCGATGCCGAAGTTCAGGTGCATGGATTCGTCGCGCAGGATGTACTGGAACTGCTCGGCGACGCCGGTCATTTTGTTGCGGCGACCCATGGAGAGGATCTGGGTGAAGCCGCAGTAGAAGAAGATGCCTTCCAGGACGCAGTAGTAGGCGATCAGGTTGCGCAGCAGCTCTTTGTCGGTGTCCGGGGTGCCGGTTTCGAACTTCGGATCGGAGATCGAACGGGTGTATTTCAGGCCCCAGGCGGCTTTTTTCGCGACCGATGGGATCTCGTGGTACATGTTGAAGATCTCGCCTTCATCCATGGCCAGCGATTCGATGCAGTACTGGTAGGCGTGGGTGTGGATCGCCTCTTCGAAGGCCTGGCGCAGGATGTACTGGCGGCATTCCGGGTTGGTGATCAGGCGGTACACGGCCAGGACCAGGTTGTTGGCAACCAGGGAGTCGGCGGTGGAGAAGAAGCCCAGGTTGCGCATCACGATGCGGCGTTCGTCGTCGGTCAGGCCTTCCGGGTTTTTCCAGAGGGCGATGTCGGCGGTCATGTTGACTTCTTGCGGCATCCAGTGGTTTGCGCAGCCGTCCAGGTACTTCTGCCAGGCCCAGTCGTATTTGAATGGCACGAGCTGGTTGAGGTCGGCGCGGCAGTTGATCATGCGCTTTTCATCGACGGCGACACGGGCGGAGGCGCCTTCGAGTTCGGCGAGGCCTTCGGCGACGTCGAGTTTGTCGAGGGCGGCCTTGGCGCGAATGATCGCGGCCGAGTCGCTGGCCGTCACGGCCCGGGCTTCGAGGGCGGCGGCACCGCCGGCGCTGTCGAGGCGGTCCATGTTGGCTTCAGAAGCGTGGCCGGCGTTGGCGCCTTTTACAGCGACTTCGCCACTGTCTTCTTTGTCGAATTCGTCCCAGCTCAGCATGACGTGTCGTCTCCTGCGTGAGGGCCAGATGCCCGATGAAGGCCTACTGGCCGCGGTGGATCTTGAAAAATCGTTTGTTGCAGCAGCTGACGCAGGCAATAAACAGAAAAATGTACGGGTCGTTCCGGAGCGGCGGTGAACGCGAGGAGGCGATTGGCCTCTGCGTGGGCTCCAGGCTGGCGTGATCCCCTGTAAGGGAATATTGCAGGCCCGTTTAAGGCGGCATTATAAGGACTTTTTTGCCTACGTGCTGCGGCGAAATGGCTCACGGAAGGGGTGGCGGGTGGGATATCCGCGTGGGAGCGAGGGTTTACAAGGCTTTGGCCGCTCAAGATTTTTTTTGCATGGCGCGGATCGTGGTTTTTTTTGATCAAAAAACCAGCGTTTTTTGCGGTTTTGCACTACATGTTGTGTTTGTGGAGGGTTTTCGGCGGTTCTAGACACAACCTGGCCCGATCGAAATCGGGCCATGGAAATTGCCAGTTGTGATCAGCCGTTGGAGCAACCGTTGCCCATGATGCTGTAGCGCAGGATGTGGCGTTGGCCTTTGGAGTCGTCGTATTCCATCTTCGCCGGGACCACTTCGCAGACGTTCGGGATGTCGCTCATGGAGATGACTTTGGCGATGTCCAGGTGGGTGGAGTAGGTGTACTCCTCGATGGCCGGTTTTTGCTGTGCTGCGTCGGTCGGAGCCTCATCCGCCATCGCGGTGGCGCATAGGCTGCCGAGGACCAGGACCCATAAAGCTTTCATTTGTATTTCACCTTTTTTGAGGTCGAGTGGGGTCACGCAACCTTTTTGGGGTTGCGTGTGGAGCAAGTGTTGGACGTTGGATTAACGGCCTTCGTGGGGGCTGTGTTGCGCTAATCGTGTTTGCCGGTTGGCGAGGTGGATTTTAGAAGGTGAGGGTGGGGGTAAACAGACTCGGTTTTGATAAACACTGTTGGTTGATCTGGTAATAATCGCTAGAGGTGGTGGGGTGTCTGTGGCATCTGTGTTGGATTTACCACCGTCTTCGCGAGCAAGCCCGCTCCCACAGAGGGTCAGTGTTGGACACAAAATAGGTGTTCACTGAAATTCAACTGTGGGAGCGGGCTTGCTCGCGAAGGCGGCGTTACATCAAAGATTGATATTGGCTGACCCACCGTCATCGCGAGCAAGCTCGGCTCCCACTAGTACCGACATTTTGTAGGGACTTGTTACTACCATCGTCGAATGGTTCTATAGGCCCGCCCCGGGCTACAACGGGATCATACAAAAACAACTATTCACCGAGGTAAGAAAGATGAGTGCGGCTTCTGTGTATCCCGTTCGTCCCGAGGTAGCGGCCAATACGCTGACTGACGAGGCGACCTACAAGGCCATGTACCAGCAGTCGGTCGTCAACCCCGATGGCTTCTGGCGCGAGCAGGCCAAGCGCCTCGATTGGATCAAGCCTTTCACCACGGTGAAGCAGACTTCTTTCGACGATCACCATGTCGACATCAAGTGGTTTGCCGACGGCACCTTGAACGTTTCCTACAACTGCCTCGACCGTCACCTGGCCGAGCGCGGCGATCAAATTGCGATTATCTGGGAGGGCGATGACCCGTCCGAGAGCCGCAACATCACCTATCGCGAGCTGCACGAAGAAGTCTGCAAGTTCGCCAACGCCCTGCGCGGCCAGGACGTGCACCGCGGCGACGTGGTGACCATCTACATGCCGATGATCCCTGAAGCCGTGGTCGCGATGCTGGCCTGTACCCGGATCGGTGCGATTCACTCGGTGGTGTTCGGCGGGTTCTCCCCTGAAGCCCTGGCGGGTCGGATCATCGACTGCAAATCCAAAGTGGTGATCACTGCCGACGAAGGCATTCGCGCCGGCAAGAAGATTCCGCTCAAGGCCAACGTCGATGATGCGCTGACCAACCCGGAAACCAGCAGCATCCAGAAAGTCATCGTGTGCAAGCGCACGGCGGGCAACATCAAGTGGAACCAGCACCGTGACATCTGGTACGAAGACCTGATGAAGGTAGCCGGTACCGTTTGCGCGCCGAAGGAAATGGGCGCCGAGGAAGCGCTGTTCATCCTCTACACCTCCGGCTCCACCGGCAAACCGAAGGGCGTGCAGCACACCACGGCTGGCTACTTGCTGTACGCGGCGCTGACCCATGAGCGCGTGTTCGACTACAAACCAGGCGAGGTCTACTGGTGCACCGCCGACGTGGGTTGGGTGACCGGCCACAGCTATATCGTCTACGGCCCGCTGGCCAATGGCGCGACGACGCTGCTGTTCGAAGGCGTGCCGAACTACCCGGATATCACCCGCGTGGCCAAGGTCGTCGACAAGCATAAGGTCAGCATCCTCTACACCGCGCCGACCGCGATCCGCGCGATGATGGCCTCGGGCACCGCCGCGGTCGAAGGCGCCGATGGCAGCAGCCTGCGCCTGTTGGGGTCGGTGGGCGAGCCGATCAACCCGGAAGCCTGGGACTGGTACTACAAGAATGTCGGCAAGGAGCGTTGCCCTATCGTCGACACCTGGTGGCAGACCGAAACCGGTGGCGTGCTGATCAGCCCGCTGCCAGGCGCCACGGCGTTGAAGCCAGGTTCGGCCACGCGTCCGTTCTTCGGCGTAGTGCCGGCACTGGTGGACAACCTCGGCAACCTGGTCGAGGGCGCCGCTGAAGGCAACCTGGTGATCCTCGATTCGTGGCCAGGCCAGGCGCGTACGCTGTACGGTGACCATGACCGTTTTGTCGACACCTACTTCAAGACCTTCAGTGGCATGTACTTCACCGGTGACGGCGCCCGTCGCGACGAGGACGGCTACTACTGGATCACCGGCCGGGTGGATGACGTGCTCAACGTGTCCGGCCACCGCATGGGCACGGCCGAGATCGAAAGCGCCATGGTCGCCCACCCGAAAGTCGCCGAAGCGGCTGTGGTGGGTGTGCCGCACGACATCAAGGGCCAGGGCATTTATGTCTACGTCACCCTCAATGCCGGCGAAGAAACCAGCGAGGCCCTGCGCCTGGAACTGAAGAACTGGGTGCGCAAGGAGATCGGTCCGATTGCTTCGCCAGACGTGATCCAGTGGGCACCGGGGCTGCCGAAGACCCGCTCCGGCAAGATCATGCGCCGCATCCTGCGCAAGATCGCCACGGCGGAATACGACGGGTTGGGTGATATCTCCACCCTGGCCGACCCGGGTGTGGTGGCGCACCTTATCGAGACGCACAAGACCATGAACGTGGCCTGACGGTAGCGTGTAGCACCTAAGAGCCCCGCCCGGCGTTTGCCGGGCGGGGCTTTTTTATGGGCGCTGGTGCGCGCTATGTGAGCCGGGAGTGGAAGTGCCTTTGTGGCGAGGGAGCTTGCTCCCGCTCGGCTGCGCAGCAGTCGTAAACCGGTCAATGCGGTATGCCTGAACAAACGCGGTGCCTGGCTTTTGGGGCTGCTGCGCAGCCCAGCGGGAGCAAGCTCCCTCGCCACGGGTCTGGTGGGTGAATAAATATCGGCGTTTAAAGTAGGAGGTGTCTGAACGTTACCGACGTTTCGAAATGTGTAACCAAAGGCGCCATAACGGGGCGATGTGAAACGCGAAGCCCCGTCATAGGGCGGTTCCAGGCATACCTGAAAATAAGCCGACACGCTGTGCTTGCCGGATTAGAAGGGTTTGCGAATAATGGGCCCGCTATTTGCAGCATAGATCGGTTTCCCTTCTTTTGCTCTTGCATGAATTTGCGAGGCTGTCAATGTGCTCGAACAGCTTTCTCGGTGCTTCTGTAATTTGTTGTCGCATTGAAGAAATATCGGCTTCGGGCCTGTCGTTAGAATGCCGATCACTCGCTCGTCGTGGCTCGCGTTGGATAAATCGTGAGCTTCCTAGGACGCAGCACCAAAGTTCGTTTCACCCATTCGCATATTGGGCTGTTGCTCACTCTGCCGTTTTTGCCCTTTACCGATGGAGTCCCAAGATGAAGAAACTTGTGCTGCTTGGCGCCCTGGCACTGTCCGTGCTGTCCCTGCCGACCTTCGCTGATGAGAAGCCCCTGAAGATTGGTATCGAAGCGGCTTACCCTCCGTTCGCCTCGAAAGCCCCGGATGGCAGCATCGTCGGTTTCGACTACGACATCGGCAATGCGCTGTGCGAAGAGATGAAGGTCAAGTGCGTGTGGGTCGAGCAAGAGTTCGACGGCCTGATCCCGGCGCTGAAGGTGCGCAAGATCGACGCGATCCTGTCGTCCATGTCGATCACTGAAGATCGCAAGAAGTCGGTTGATTTCACCAACAAGTACTACAACACCCCGGCCCGCCTGGTGATGAAGGCCGGCACCCAGGTCAGCGACGGCCTGGCCGAGCTCAAGGGCAAGAACATCGGCGTGCAGCGCGGTTCGATCCACGAGCGTTTCGCCCGTGAAGTCCTGGCCCCGCTGGGTGCCGAGATCAAGCCGTACGGTTCGCAGAACGAGATCTACCTGGACGTGTCCGCCGGCCGCCTCGACGGCACCGTGGCAGACGCTACGCTGTTGGAAGACGGTTTCCTCAAGACCGATGCCGGCAAGGGCTTCGCGTTCGTCGGCCCGGCCTTTACCGACGTCAAGTACTTCGGCGACGGCGTGGGTATCGCAGTTCGCAAGGGTGATGCGTTGAAAGACAAGATCAACGGCGCGATCGCGGCCATTCGCGAGAACGGCAAGTACAAGCAAATCCAGGACAAATACTTCGCTTTCGATATCTACGGCAAGTAACGACGTCCCGCCACTCGTGCGAAATGGCGCAAGCAACAGGATCTCTGCGGTTTGCGCCATTTTTTCATCCCACTTTCGAGGACCTGAATCATGTTGAAAGGCTACGGGGCTGTCATCCTCGATGGCGCATGGTTGACGCTTCAGCTCGCCTTGTCGTCCATGGCCCTGGCCATCGTCCTGGGGTTGATTGGTGTCGCGTTGCGCCTTTCGCCGGTGCGCTGGCTGGCGTGGCTGGGCGACCTGTATTCCACGGTCATCCGCGGCATTCCCGACCTGGTGCTGATCCTGCTGATTTTCTACGGCGGCCAGGACCTGCTCAACCGCGTCGCGCCGATGCTTGGCTATGACGACTACATCGACCTGAACCCGCTGGCGGCCGGTATCGGCACCTTGGGCTTCATCTTCGGTGCGTACCTGTCGGAAACCTTTCGCGGTGCCTTCATGGCGATCCCCAAGGGGCAGGCCGAGGCGGGCATGGCGTACGGCATGAACGGCTTCCAGGTGTTCTTCCGGGTGCTGGTGCCGCAGATGATTCGCCTGGCGATTCCGGGTTTCACCAACAACTGGTTGGTGTTGACCAAGGCCACCGCGCTGATTTCCGTGGTGGGCCTGCAAGACATGATGTTCAAGGCCAAGCAGGCGGCGGATGCCACTCGCGAGCCTTTCACCTTCTTCCTCGCAGTGGCGGCGATGTACCTGGTGATCACCAGTGTCTCGTTGCTGGCGTTGCGTCACCTTGAGAAGCGCTACTCGGTAGGCGTAAGGGCGGCTGATCTATGATCTTCGACTACAACGTCATCTACGAAGCTTTGCCGCTGTATTTCAGTGGCTTGCTGACCACGCTGAAGCTGTTGGCCCTGTCGCTGTTCTTCGGCCTGCTGGCGGCGCTGCCCCTGGGGTTGATGCGGGTGTCCAAGCAGCCGGTCGTCAACATGACGGCCTGGCTCTACACCTACGTGATCCGCGGCACGCCGATGCTGGTGCAGCTGTTCCTGATCTACTACGGGTTGGCGCAGTTCGCGGTCGTGCGCGAGAGCTTTCTCTGGCCATGGCTGTCCAGCGCAACGTTCTGTGCGTGCCTGGCGTTCGCCATCAACACCAGTGCCTACACCGCCGAAATCATCGCCGGCAGCCTGCGGGCCACGCCCAACGGTGAGATCGAAGCGGCCAGGGCCATGGGCATGTCGCGCTACAAGCTGTATTGCCGGATCCTGCTGCCGTCGGCCCTGCGTCGGGCGCTGCCGCAATACAGCAACGAAGTAATCATGATGTTGCAGACCACCAGCCTGGCCTCCATCGTGACCCTGATCGACATCACCGGTGCCGCGCGCACGGTGAACGCGCAGTATTACTTGCCGTTCGAGGCCTACATCACCGCCGGTGTGTTCTACCTGTGCCTGACCTTCATCCTGGTGCGCCTGTTCAAACTGGCCGAGCGCCGCTGGCTGGGTTACCTGGCCCCGCGCAAGCACTGATAACGCATCGATCCGATCGACTGCTCAACGACTGACGTTTTGTGAGAACCGACCGCATGTACAAGCTTGAAGTCCAAGACCTGCATAAACGCTATGGCAGTCACGAAGTGCTCAAGGGCGTGTCCCTGAAAGCCGCCGCTGGCGATGTGATCAGCATCATCGGCTCCAGTGGCTCCGGCAAGAGTACTTTCCTGCGTTGCATCAACCTGCTTGAGCAACCCCACGCCGGCAAGATCCTGCTCAACAACGAAGAGTTGAAGCTGGTGGCGGGCAAGGACGGCGCCATGAAGGCTTCGGACCCCAAGCAACTGCAGCGCATGCGTTCGCGGCTGTCGATGGTGTTCCAGCATTTCAACCTGTGGTCCCACATGACCGCGCTGGAAAACATCATGGAAGCGCCGGTGCATGTACTGGGCGTGGCCAAGGCCGAAGCACGGGAGAAGGCCGAGCACTATCTGAACAAGGTTGGCGTGGCTCATCGCAAGGATGCCTACCCGGGTCACATGTCCGGCGGCGAGCAGCAGCGCGTGGCGATTGCCCGTGCGCTGGCGATGGAGCCTGAGGTGATGCTGTTCGACGAGCCGACCTCGGCGCTGGACCCGGAACTGGTGGGCGACGTGCTCAAGGTGATGCAGGCCTTGGCCCTGGAAGGCCGGACCATGGTGGTGGTGACCCACGAAATGGGTTTTGCCCGTGAAGTGTCGAACCAACTGGTGTTCCTGCACAAAGGCATCGTCGAAGAAAGTGGCAACCCGCGCGAAGTGTTGGTGAATCCGCAATCCGAGCGCCTGCAACAATTTCTGTCGGGCAGCCTCAAGTAATCGCTCCCGTTACGCACCTGATTTGGGTCATGCTGCGCACCGCGCGCCAGATGGTCTAATTTGGTTGCAGCCGCTTTTGGCTTTAACACTGTTTTCGCTTCGGATCGCCCGCCATGACTGCCCATCGAATAGGTTTCCTGATTTGGCCCAGCACTAAAGCCTTGACGCTGGCGCTGGCCGAGGACGCCTTGCGTGTCGCCCAGCGGGTGCATCCGGATGTGGTCTACGAGTTGTCGTTCTTGCAGGCCGAGCCACCGGCCGACGGCGCCTGGCAATTGCCGGGCGAACCCTGGGCCGGCAAGCTCGAGGGTTTCCAGAAGCTGTTCCTGCTGGCCGATGAGCCGCCGACCACGCTGGCCTCGCCCCTGAGCAGCGCCCTCAAGCAACTGGTGCGTGCCGGTTGTGTGATCGGCGGTTTGTCGGCGGGTGTCTATCCCCTGGCGCAATTGGGGTTGCTCGACGGTTACCGTGCCGCCGTGCATTGGCGCTGGCAGGACGATTTCTCCGAGCGCTTCCCCAAGGTCATCGCCACCAGCCATCTGTTTGACTGGGACCGAGATCGCCTGAGCGCTTGCGGCGGCATGTCGGTGCTGGACCTGTTGCTGGCAGTGCTGGCTCGGGATCACGGCGCGGAACTGGCCGGCGCGGTGTCGGAAGAGCTGGTGGTCGAGCGCATTCGCGAGGGCGGCGAGCGCCAGCGCATCCCGTTGCAGAACCGCCTCGGCTCCAGCCATCCAAAGCTCACCCAAGCGGTGCTGCTGATGGAGGCCAACATCGAGGAGCCGCTGACCACCGACGAAATCGCCCAGCATGTGTGCGTATCCCGTCGGCAACTGGAGCGGATCTTCAAGCAATACCTCAACCGCGTGCCCAGCCAGTATTACCTGGAGCTGCGTCTGAACAAGGCCCGGCAGATGCTGATGCAGACCAGCAAGTCCATCATCCAGATCGGCTTGTCCTGCGGTTTCTCCTCGGGGCCCCACTTCTCCAGCGCCTACCGCAACTTCTTCGGCGCCACGCCGCGGGAAGACCGCAACCAGCGACGCAGCAGCAGCCCGTTCGAATTGTCCTCGGTGCCGTCCGAACGCGGCTGAGCGGCAAGACTGCGGATAGGGCGGTCAATACATAAAATTGTGGGAGCGAGCCTGCTCGCGATGGCGGAGTGTCAGCCACCTTCAGCATTGGCTGACACTGCGCCAT